>JBGTCB010000776.1:0-9708 GCA_041748995.1 Saprospiraceae bacterium
ATAATTGCACTTTTATGGTTCTGTTATTCAGTGAACTATTTTGGTATATTAATTACAAAAGGTGCAATTGAGGTGAACAAATGGTGTTGTGGTGATGGAGAATCGCTGATAGCTCGAAATGAACAACCAAATGTGGTGGGAACGATCTGGGGGATCAAGTTCAACCCGGATTAAGCATTAGATCATACATTACGAGGTAAAACTGCTGCAAATACGGGCACATAAGCCCTCTTTGATTCTCACCATGATGGTGACCATGTCTGCGAGGCAAAAAGCGCTTGGAGTACCCTGACGGCATTCGCATCAGGGCCAGGCCCGTCTTTATTGCATTTTTACCTCTCACTACGAAAACCCAATAAATAATCCAGGTTCGAACATGCAATCAACTGGGTAATCGGAATAAATACGCTATTGATCGATCGAAATAGTCATTCTATATAGTAATATGCATTATATTGTACTTTGTATTGCATAGTACCATAAATCTACGTATCTTTACTTTATGAAACTAGAAAACACCAAAGCACAGATGCGAAAAGGAGTTCTGGAATTATGTATCCTCGCTATTATATCGGAAGGTGAAGCTTACCCTTCGGATATCATCGAGAAGCTTAAAGCAAATGAACTCATCGTCGTCGAAGGTACGATGTACCCTTTACTGACCCGGCTTAAGAATGCCGGCCTGTTGGGTTACAACTGGCAGGAATCGGCTGCTGGCCCACCGCGAAAATATTACCATCTGACGGAAGCGGGAACAAGCTTTCTCAGAGAACTGTTAGAAACATGGAATCAATTAGTAAATGTAGTTACGCAATCAACAAAAAACCTGGTTGAAAATGAATAAAACACACAATATTAATGTCGGTGGATATCCATTCACCATTGATGATGATGCCTTTGCCACTTTGGAAAATTATCTGGCCAAAATCGAGTCTCACTTTCGTCGCTCGGAAGGTTATGAAGAAATAATCGATGATATCGAACGTCGGATTGCCGAATTGCTGGAGAGTCGAACAAAAACCAAAAAAATTGTATCGATAGAAGATATAAACCAGGTAATCGGAATCCTGGGAACTCCGGAAGACTTTGGTGCAACATCAGAATTTGAGGAAGACATGGATCAACACTCTGGATCCGAAAGGGAATATAAAACCGGTAAAAAACTCTACCGGGATCCTGATGACAAAATGATCGGAGGGGTTTGTGGAGGTCTGGCAGCCTATTTCGGAATCCAGGATCCCATATGGGTACGAGTGGCTTTTGCTCTCGCAGTGCTTGGAGGAGGACTTGGGATCCCAATATACCTGTTGCTTTGGGCTCTGGTGCCTCTGGCCGAGACACCCCGGGATTTTTTAGCAATGCGGGGCGAAAAGATCAATGTCAAAAACATTGCAAAAATCGTCGAAGAACAATTTGGTCATATTTCGGATCAACTTTCAGAAATCGGACAGGATTGGAAATCCAAACGGCGAAAAAAAAAGTCCGCGAGACGCGAACGGAAGTCATGGAAGGATCACCTCTAAGGTCTGGCTTCCTCCTTTAAAATAATCCTAATTTTTAATAAGCTAGAAAGCCCATACAAAATTGTATGGGCTTTTTTTATTGCTCTTAATCATGTGGATTCATCCCATTTGTTGCAGCCAAATATGAAGTCACCCCGTGAGGATTGATTGTTGAAGCCGTTAATCGTCGCTTCCAATCCGGAAGATAGATCCTATTCAAACTGAAGTTGTTGATCCATGAGCTGACTTAATCCAACCTTTCAATATATACCAGGATTTCAATTTCCGGAAAAATTACCTCAATTCTCTATCTTTAACCCGGATTATGCATTAGATTATCTATTACGAGGTAAAACTGCTGCAAATACGCGCACATAAGCCCTTTTTGATTCTCACCATGATGATGACCATGTCTGCGAGTCAAAAAGCGCTTGGAGCACCCTGACGGCATTCGCATCAGGGCCAGGCCCGTCTTTATTGCATTTTTACCTCTCACTACGAAAACCCAATGCATACTCCGGGTTTAAAGAATCTAACATAAACAAGGGTTTTAAAATGAATAACGACAGACGCAGATTCCTCCAAAAAGCAAGCATATTATCCACCATTGCAATGGTGGCTCCGCATTGGGCTTGCAATTCGCCAAAGACAGCCACCAAATCTTCAGCTGCAGGCATGGATGCCGGTCCGAGCCTCGATAAGTTTGGTATCCAGCTGTACACACTACGGGAGGAAATGCCTAACGATCCCCAGGGCATTATTAAACAGTTGGCCTCTTTTGGATACGAGCAGATCGAAGGTTATGAAGGTCCGCAAGGGATGTTTTGGAATATGCCCCATAAAGATTTTAAAATGTTTCTGGATGATCAGGGATTGACCATGATCTCCTGTCACTGCAACATCCATGAAAATTTTGAGGAGAAAGCAGCTCAGGCATCTGAGATTGGAATGTCTTACCTGATTTGTCCGTATATCGGTCCCCAGAAAAGTATGGATGACTGGAAAAAAGTAACCGATCTTTTTAACGAGTGTGGCCGGATTTGCAAGGAAAACGGTATCCGGTTTGCTTATCATAATCATGAATACAGCTTTAAAGCTTTCTCCGGTATGATTCCGCATAATTTCATTATGGACAATACCGATCCTGAATTAGTTGACCACGAAATGGATATCTACTGGGTTATCACCGGTGAAGCAGATCCGGTCGATTTTCTTACAAGATATCCGAATCGTTTCCGCCTCTGCCATGTGAAAGACCGTATAACCGGTGCTACAGACCGAAATGCTTCTTGTGATTTGGGTACCGGTTCCATTGATTATCCAAGAATTCTGAAAATTGCAGCTGAAAATGGTATGCAGTATTATATCGTCGAGCAAGAACGGTATGATGGATCAACGCCGATTAGGAGCGCTGAGCACAATGCAGATTATTTAAAGAAGTTAGTCTTTATATAAGGACTACGACTTGATCACTCGATAGATATTCGCTCTTTTTTCACGCAGAGACACAAAGGATTTGCACATGCTTTTTTACGCAGAGATGCGGAGTCCGCTAAGGATTTCACATATTTCTCTTCGATCTCTCAGAGGCACGGTGTTCGCTGCGGCCTTTCACCTATGCTTTTTTTTCGCAGAATCCCCAGGATAAAGCTGGTCGGATTTCGAAAACAAAAGCCTGAGAATTCTATTTAATCATCGACAAGGGATTCATTAAAATCTTGCCAATGATCAAATTAAAAATAGAAGATACATTTAACCGGGAACTGCCTGCAGATCCCAACCGGGAGAATAGCCGGAGGCAAGTTTATGAGGCTGCTTTTTCGTATGTGACTCCGCGAGTACCCTCCAATCCCGTTCTGGTACATTATTCAGAGGAAATGCTGGGTGCTATTGGCTTGAGCGCCAATGATGTCCAAAATCAGGAGTTTCTGGACATTTTTTCCGGTGGAAAGAATTTACCTGGTACTACACCTTATGCCATGTGTTATGGGGGGCACCAATTCGGACATTGGGCCGGACAATTAGGGGATGGCCGGGCGATCAACCTCTGTGAGGTAGTGCACCAGGACCAGCGATGGGCCTTACAACTGAAGGGTGCGGGTGAAACTCCTTATTCACGGTCTGCAGATGGTTTGGCAGTTTTGCGATCGTCGGTGAGGGAGCATCTTTGCAGCGAGGCGATGTATCATCTGGGTGTTGCTACCACCAGATCACTTTCTCTCATCCTCAGTGGTGATCCCGTCTTACGGGACATGTTATATGACGGTAATGCAGGCTATGAAAAAGGAGCGGTAGTATGCCGGATAGCACCCAGTTTTATTCGATTTGGCAATTTTCAAATTTTTACGGCCCGCCAGGATGAAAAAAATCTGCAACTCCTTACTGATTATACCATCCGCTATTTTTATCCGCATATCAAATCGCGGACTAAAGAAGGTTATATCCAATTATTCCGGGAAGTCGCTCAGCGCACGCTTGAAATGGTGATCGATTGGCAACGGGTCGGATTTGTACATGGCGTGATGAACACCGACAATATGTCCATCCTGGGATTAACCATTGACTATGGCCCCTATGGTTGGTTGGAAGGGTACGATCCCGATTGGACTCCCAATACAACCGATAAAGACACCAGGAGATACCGGTTTGGGCAGCAACCGGGAGTCGCTCTTTGGAATCTCGCTCAATTAGGCAATGCCCTTTTTCCGCTCATCAATGAAGTCGAGCCATTGCAGGAAATTCTTGACAACTATAAAAAAGAATTTTCAGAAGAATATTCCGGGATGATGCGTACTAAATTAGGATTGAAAATGAATGATTTAAATGATTCTAAATTGATCGCTGTATTGGAAAATAATCTGCAACTTTTAGAGACGGATATGACCATATTTTTTCGCAACCTGGGCAAAATAAAAAAAGAAACTACCTACGATGAATTTATGACATTAATCGGTGATGCTTTTTATCAACCCGATGAATTTAACCAGAAAATAAATGATCAGTGGCAATCCTGGTTCCATCAATATGCACACCGTCTAAATCAGGAGTCCCCATCGAACGCCAATCGAAAGGCAGCGATGGATAAAATCAATCCAAAATATGTTTTGAGAAACTACATGGCTCAGATGGCAATCGACCGGGCAGATCAGGGAGAATATTCATTGATTAACGAACTTTATCAATTATTAAAAAATCCCTATGATGAACAACCGGACAAACAAAATTGGTTTGCAAAAAGGCCTGAATGGGCACGACATAAAGTTGGATGTTCGATGCTATCTTGCAGTTCGTAGGAAAACTATCTGCTCTGAGTAAGGTTGTTGTTTCGCCCCTAAATGCAGATAAAGTGAAAACCACATGGTCAAAATTAAATCTCATAAACCGGGAAAAATACTTTACATTGCTCTATTACAACAGGGATCACTAGCAAGACTATTCATGGTATGACCCAAACTGATATGTTAAAGGAAAAAAAGTATTCAGTCTACAAAAACATCGAAGAAGTCAGGTCGGTGTTGACCAATCTCGAAACCTATGCAAAGGTCCACCCCCTGATTGTTTCTGCCAAACCACTCGAAATAGCATCACCGGATCAGAAAATTTACGAAATCCTGGAACAGCCTTATGGATGGTTACCGGTCAAATTTACCTATCAGGCTCAGGTATTGAGTACGAATGATACGATCACCTATCGGCTTACCGGTATCCCCATGCTTCAACCTGTAATAGAATACCGGCTAAAATCGATCGATGCAAAGAAGACAGAAGTAGTTTTCGCTCTAACGATCTCAGGCAATCTGATATCACAAAGATTGCTGGCTAATAAAATGCTGAAAGCTCAGGATCAATTAATGCGAAATCTGGACAAATCCAATCAGATCCGGCAATCATCCCATTAATATCAGAACCCGGATTTCTATGATTCCGGTGCACAAGAAAGAAAGGTCTATATCATTTATTTCTAAATTTTTTAAATCTATTTACCACCTGAGAGGGCGCCTATTGTGGTGATGATCGAAAATTACAGGACAGGACTTTTGTGGAAATTGTTCATGAATTGCCGGAAATTCAGGATGGACTTCGTAAATTAGAATTTACCAGTCCCTATTTGCGATAAAATTTTTGTCTTATTATTATTAAGAAAATAACCCAACATGAAAAAAATAACCTTATCACTGGGACTATTCATCTTTCTACAGGTGACTGTTTTTCCACAAGACAATTCGGTGATACAAGAGGAAATCATTTATAAGACAACAGGGGATTTTGAACTGAAGGTTGACATGTTTTATACAGCATCCAGTCACCAAAACAAGGACAATCCGGCCATCGCCTTTTTTCACGGTGGCGGTTGGGTACTTGGAAACCGGGATGAGTTTCATGAAGCCTGCAGAAGATATGCCAGGAAAGGATTTGTTACATTTTCTTTTCAATACCGGCTATCCATAAATCCGGATGGCTCGTACCCACATCCTGGAATCACGCCGGTCGAATCGGTCAAGGACGCACGGTCAGCTATGAGATGGCTAAGGGAAAATGCAAATCGATTCCATATCAACCCGCATAAAATAATCGCCAGTGGCCAATCAGCCGGAGGTCAACTGGCTTTAGCAACCGCATTAATGGATTCAGTTAATGAAGTATCAGACAATCTTAACATTAGTCCGGCACCCAATGCGCTTATGCTTTACTCTAGTAATGTAAATACGGTAGAAGCCTGGATTGACCTGCTCTTTGGTGACCGGAGAGAGGAGATCTGGTCAATTTCACCATATCACAACCTTAAAGAAAATATGCCTCCAGTGATCGCCTTTCATGGGGAAGATGACTGCACGGTACTTCCATATATTGTTGACTTGTTTAAAATTAAAATGCATCAATTGGGCAACCATTATGAACTCTATACCTTTCCGGGCCGCAAGCATTATCTGGGAGAAAACAATGAAAATTATGCCCGCTATTTTGATGAGGAAATCCTCGAAAGAACGGATACTTTTTTAAACCAATTTAAATTCTTACCAGAGGGGAACTGATTATAGGGTACCTCTATTAACCTCGTTCATGGTAAAAACAATTTTCTTCGAAAATTTATTTAATAATATACTTCGCCATACTTCGTTGATCGTCTGTCAGATAGCTACGGCTATCTTCCTTCCTCCAGCCTTGTCTGGCTTGCATCTTATTAAATTTTTACTCATTCAGAGGTAATAGAGGTACCCCATATTTTTTACCTATTTAAAATTGATCTTAACTCGGTCATTATAAGAAAAACCGATTAGATTTCTTTGTAGTGATATTTCTCATTAACTGGTTTTATCATCAAATTTGAAACAAACCCAATCAATAATAAACCAGCCATAAGGTACATGGTAAAAGAGTATGCCTGACCCGGAGGTAATCCGACAGTTTTAATCTGATAAGCTCTCAAATAGTTGATTAATGAAGGTCCGAAAATAGCAGCCAGCGACCAGGCGATTAATAACCGACCATGGATCGCACCGACTTGCAATACGCCAAACATATCCTTTAAATAAGCTGGTACGGTGGCAAAACCACCACCATACATACTGATGATAATGCAAAAAGTGATTATAAACAGCGATGAACTACCCATAGCACCAAATGTGGGTATAAGCATATACAATAATGCACCTAAAAGGAAAAAAATGGCATAGGTATTTTTCCTTTCGATTTTGTCGGAAGCTGATGACCAGAAAAACCTGCCAACCATATTAAAAAAGCTAAGCAGGCTGACGAATGCAGCTGCTTCCACTACCCCAATCGCCTTTTCTTTACCGACCACATCCAGAGAAAACATCTCCTGGATCATCACAGAAGCCTGCCCCAGCACACCTATCCCTGCCGTCACATTGAGCATCAGGACTATGAAGATAAGCCAGAATTGAGGTGTCCTGATGGCAGTGTCCGCATCTACATTGGCCCTGGTGATCAGTTTCGAATTTTTATTGGCGCCCGGATGATAGTTTTTCGGCTGCCAACCTTCGGGTGGTGTTCGAACTGTAAATACACCAAACATCATAATTATAAAATAGATGAGACCCATAGCAATAAAGGTTTCAGCCACACCTACTGTGTTTGGAGTGCTAAACAAATTCATTAGTTTAATAGAAAGTGGAGCGGCGATCATGGCACCACCGCCAAAGCCCATGATGGCCATTCCCGTTGCCAGGCCAGGTCGATCAGGAAACCACTTGATCAGGGTGGAAACGGGCGAGATGTAGCCCAACCCCAAACCGATACCCCCAAGAAATCCATGTCCCAGATAAACGATCCAGATATTGTGCAGGTGTACCCCAATGGCAGCCACTAAAAAACCACAACAAAAACAAAGAGCCGAAGTGAACATTGCTTTTCGGGGACCTACCCGCTCCAACCATTTTCCAAAAATAGCCGCAGAAGCACCAAGCATAAATAAAGCAATACTGAAGACCCAGCCCAGTGAAGTCAGCGACCAATCATCCGGGGTCGTTTCGGTGATGCCCACAATACGGGTCATCGGTTCATTAAATACACTATAAGCATAGATTTGTCCTATGCAGAGGTGAATACAAAGAGCAGCAGGAGGCACTAGCCATCGGTTATAGCCTGGTCGGGCTTGCGAATGTCTTTTATCAAGGAAAGTCAGGAAGGCCAAAATTCACCTGTTATTGTGTACTGTAGCGGTCAAGATAATAAATTGCTTAACGTCAAATCTGTATATTTCGAACCGGGAGATACTATTTCAGAGAGAATATTTTCTCGCTATCTTGAGAGCTACTGTAGATAGGCAGGGATATTATTTTTTACCGAAATAGATACGAAGTGTTTTAATCTGTTTTATTATTCGAAGACCGGCAAAATATTCGATACAGGAGACGCGGATTTTCAGGCTTTACCGCATGGAAAAATATCATGAAAAATTATAAAAAATGGAGCGATATAATGAATACATTGCTCAGATGCTGCAATACCCGGATCTGGCAATGAAGCATGGAGTGGAAGGTACTGTAATGGTAAGGTTTGTGGTAACCGAAAAAGGTCAGATTGGAAGTCCTCAGATCATACGGGACATTGGAGCCGGTTGTGGTGATGAAGCTCTGTATCTGATCCAGAATATGAACAACCTCGCAGATCGATGGACACCGGCGATGAAAGATGGAAAGCCCGTCAGGGCTACGATCACTTTACCTGTAAAATTCAGTCTGAAGGGTGAAGTTTCGAAAAAAGAATTCTCCGCCATGCATGAAACAAATTTAAACGGAGAAGTGAGGCTACCCATGCCGGAAATTTTGAAGGACGCCAGCTTATCGAAGGAATTGATTGCCCTATTGGGTGAGTTTGAAATAAATCCCAGACCAATTTTCATAGTTGATGGAAAAATTATGGAAAAGGACAGCATTAAGTTACGAACTGATCAAATACAAAAAATTGAGCTTCTGGATGAAAAGGCTGCTGCCGAAAAATATGGCACCGTAAAACAACGTGCGCTCGAAATTTCTACCCAGTTGAATGAACCGGACAACACAGCTAAGTTACCTGAAGCGGTTTCTGTTAAAAAGGAAACTGATATTAAAGTCCTTGAGCCGGTAAAACCTTTTATAAATGATTTATCGCTATACCCAAATCCCGCAAAAAATTTCTTACAGGTATCATTCAGTGCACCGGCTGAACCCTTGGAAATTCAGGTACATGATTTGTCAGGCAAGTTATTATTCCGTGAAAGTATTCCGGATTTTTCCGGAGCACTTAATAAGACTATCCGCAGCGATCACTTTGTCAATACGGAAGCCCTGTTATCGATTATTCAGAATGGTCAAATTATGACAAAAGGGGTTATTTTCTCACAATAAATAGTTGGTAGTCTAAATAAGGGTCATAATCCACTTCAAATTTATCCAGAAACAATTGATACTCCTCCAAAAATGTTTGCTTCCTGTGATGTTCCTTTTGATTTTCGATATACCTTATCACATCCGGCAATTGCGATTTTGAATACGAAAACGCCCTATAGCCCGATTGCCATTCAAAACGACCTCTGCAGTATTTGTTAGCATTTATCCATTAGGATGAGCCGGCTTTTACACTTGCATCAAATCGGCCATGGATTGTGTTGGTCTGAAACCAATACCCATGTGCACATGGTTGGGCATTCCGTTTATAGCAACCAGTTTGTGTTTATTGACTTGTGCAATGCCGGTGATGTATT
>JBGTCB010000777.1:0-4108 GCA_041748995.1 Saprospiraceae bacterium
CTCAAGGGAGGAGATCTTCGTGAAGAATTGCAGGGGTTTCATCTGAACTATATACTGCACCCGATTCAGCAGTACTTTGAGGAACCGTATTTTAAAGAGAAATACATTTTAGCATTTTAGAAATCTCAGACTTTAATAAGACCAAAAATGGGCTCCAGTTGAGTAAACCCATGTACAAGAAAGCCGCAGATGAGATTGATCTAAAACATTGAGAGATTCGACAGAAATAGTGATTCCTGATACTGCTTCCTTTTTGCAAAGCTGTTTGAAGATGGACATAGATAGCCCAAATTCCACCTGATAAACTTCAGTACGCTAGTATTGACAGTTAATTTTCTTAAGCTTTAAGTTAAACAGTCGTTAAAAGCCGGGGGTTTTGGAAGCCATTGATAAGTCTAACTTATTGATTATGTGGTCTTTAACACATATAAATCGTCTATGGGATGTATTTGAACCTGTAACATGCTATAGGTTTGCACAGTCTTGAAATGGAAAGGTATTTTTAAAATTGTAATTTTGATTTGCTAAATACACTTAGATTAACTAGCTGAAAATAAACTGACTATGAAATATTCAATCGGAATTCTTATTTGCTTTTTCTTCTTGGGTTATTCATCGACGAGTTTCTCTCAAAAGATAGCTCTGGTTGACATAGCCTATGTACTTGACAATATGGACGAGTATAAGAAAGCCCAGGAAGAACTGGACAGAGTGGCTGAAGCCTGGCAGCAGGAGATTGCTGTAGAACAGGACAAAATCAAGAGTATGTATAACAAATATCAGGCTGAGCTTGTGCTTCTAAGCGAGGATATGAAAAAACAGAAAGAAGATGAAATTATGGCTGCGGAGAGAAATGTCCGGGCGATGCAACAGCAAAAATTTGGTCCGGAAGGTGAACTCTTTCAGAAACGACAGGCATTAGTGTCACCAATACAGGAGAAAGTCTATGGTATCATCCAGACTTATGCGACCGAACGAGGTTATGATGTGATTTTAGACAAGGGTGGTAACTCCGGAATCTTGTTCAGTAATGAGCGGTATGATAAAACCGACGACATACTACGCGCTCTTGTGAATTAATTAAAGTAAAAACCTATTTTTGTGCACCATTTTTAAAAACTATTATTTCAACTAAAGGATGAAGATGAATCAGGTACTAAGATATTTAACTATCACTGCCATAGTCTTGGCAGCCACAACAAACATTTCGGCTCAAAAGATTGGATATGTAAACCGGGGTGCTTTACTGGCTGATATTCCGGCTGTAAAACAAGCAAACGCTAACCTCGAAGTATTGCAGAAACAGCTGCAAAAGAAATATGAGGATATGATCACCGAGTTCAGAACCAGATATGAAGACTTGCAGAGAAAGGAGCAACAGGGAGAGCTTTCACCCAAACAATTAGAGGATGAGGGCCAGAAATTGAGAGATGAGGAAGTAAAGATTCAGCAATACCAGCAGGAAATGCAGACCCAGTTATCTCAAAAGCAGGAATCACTTCTTCTGCCCATACTGGAGGATCTCAATGCCAAGGTTGCAGAAGTCGCCAAAGAACTGGGCTACAATTATATCATCGATGATAGCGCCGGTATTCTTCTATACAAAGAAGATTCTAATGATGTGACCGCAATGGTAAAAAAGAAACTAGGGGCTGACTAGGAAAAGCTATGAAATCAAGCCGGATTAATGACAATCCGGCTTTTTTGTTTTACCAAATCTTCTCAACATCAGGGGCATCCACCCAGCGACTCCATTGTTTGTTATAAGTATGAATTTTGAGGGTTTCCTTCCCTTCTTCATCTATCAATGGAAATCCCCGGTTAGTCCATTCAAAAATACTTCCGTACAAATTGTAAACTCCGGTGAACCCCTGTTCTTTTAGCTTCTCTCCAATTTTCTCACTTCGGTAACCAATTGAACAGTACACAACGATCGGCTGATCTCTCGGGGTGGATTCCAGAAGCGTAAAATCATACTGCTTGTATCCCACATAAACTGCCCCTGGTATGTGACTTACCAGGTATTCTTCCCGCTCACGGGTGTCAAGTACGAGAAAGTTTCCCGTTTCTTTGTTTAAGGTTTCACAGCTGATCAGTGGAACTGTAAAATCTAAATGCGATTTTATCTTCTTATCAAAGGCTACACTCCGTGTACTTATGTGACTCATATTCACCTGACCTGTACAGGACATGATGAAGAGAATATAACTTATTAAACTACTTGCTACCTTCATCTTATTGTAATTTTTCCGGTCCCTCACCCACTTGATCATTAATCCATTCACCAGCCTGACAATGTTCCGTGAGACAATTCGTTATGAAATCAATTACCTGATTTCTATATTCATCGGGATACAGTAAATGTACATTTGGTCCTGCATCAAGAGTGAAATAGACCGGAATGTCCGACTCCATGCGAAAAACCTTGATCTTGTCTATAATTTTTAAAGTGTCGGGCTGCAACAGAATGAAGTTCGGATTGGAACATAACATCAAGGCATGCAGTTGCATTGCCTCCATCTCGGCGATGACACCTACTCTTTCAACATCTCCACTTTTCAGTGCTTTCAAAATTTCATCCAGGTTTTTCTTAGCTTCTTGATAGCGAACATGTGCATAGGGATGCTTTTCCATCAAATTATGTCCAGCTGAGCTACTAACACTTTTCTCTTGCCGGTTGACAATCAGAATAGCATCTCTATAGGAGTGAAATATTTTATGTAAATGCTCTTCCATA
Organism: Saprospiraceae bacterium; assembly: GCA_041748995.1. Classification (GTDB taxonomy): domain Bacteria; phylum Bacteroidota; class Bacteroidia; order Chitinophagales; family Saprospiraceae; genus JABDMH01. The sequence goes on from JBGTCB010000777.1 coordinate 2,738, forward strand.
GGAATTGCACCTTGATCATTGCTTTCAGCCATGGAACTGGTTGTCCCCCAGAGAGCTGCCCGGGGATAAATGGAACGACAGGCGCTGCCTGATCCCAGACGGGCAATTTCTGAAGAACGCTGAAGCAACTCTTTAGGACCAGAGTCTCCTCCTGAAGTTTGGGTTTCGATATCGGATAGTGCGAGGGCAATAGCACTAAATGCGGAAGCTGAAGATGCAATTCCCGCAGAATGTGGGAAGGAATTGACTGACTCAATGTCAAAATGAAACCTATGAATACACCTCAGGTATGGTCGTATATCGGTCAAATAACGCCTGACTCTGGTTGCAAATTCCAAATTCTCTTTACCCTCAAATAGAAATGACACTGATACTCCGTTCTCAAAGGATGTACGAGGACGGTAAACTACCGATGTTTGTGAAAAAGCATTCTTTAGGGTCAAAGAAATCGAAGGATTATTTGGCAGTTGAATACCATTTTTACCCCAATACTTTACCAATGCTATGTTGGAGGGGCTTTTCCAGGTGACCGTGCCTTCCTGTCTTTCCATGGTCTGTTGGGGTATTTTTTCTAACACTATTCAGGCAAGATGCGAGCTCAATTTCTATGGGTTATATCAAAATCTTCCAAAATGATATCCAGAATGGGATCTTCTCCAATAACATATCCATTTCGAAGATTATATCCATACAATTTACCTGCCGTATTCCAATAACCCGCAGTCAATCCATTTCGAAGGTCCTTTATCAAAAAATACATGGGAGTTTGCAACTCCTTTTCGATCATGTGCACAAGAATTCGACCTTGAGTACGACTTAAGTTTTTCAATGGGTCTTCAAATTGATCTTTTAACTCCTTCTGTAATCGCCTTATATGCTTTCTCTGGTCTTTGGGTTTCATTGTACCGGTGATTTCTTCCAGTTCCCGAAAAATTCGGATCGCATCTACAGCATATGGATAAACCTTGTTCGCATAACGACGGTAACGCAGATATAAATCATACTCTTCTTTTGATTTAAAATGGCGTTTGGAGGTTACACTTACATCACCTAAATCTGCTATGTACAGCGTGTCATCTTCCGTTATAATTGCTGTGACTACCTGGCCATTAATAGTTATTTTATCCGGTGTGGAGCCTGATTGAGCCTGAAGAATATTCGATGACAATCCAATTATGGCAATCAGTATGATCATCATAATACCACCTTTCATACGCGTATAACGTCCATAGACTCCGATCTTATACATCATAAATTAAAATAAGGCACTTCTATTTACCTCTGAATGAATAAAAATTTAATAAGATGCAAGCCAGACAAGGCTGGAGGAAGGAAGATAGCCGTAGCTATCTGACTGACGATCAACGAAGT
>JBGTCB010000778.1:0-6843 GCA_041748995.1 Saprospiraceae bacterium
CATAAGAATCTCCTGAAGAAAAGTGGTGGATTTGATATCATTATTGACAGTGCCGGAGGTGAAGGATTCTCGATGTTAATTTCAACGGCAAGAAAGGGAGCAAGGATAGGTATCTACGGAGGATCGGCAGGTTTAATTCAAAATCTTAGCCCTCAACAGATCTTCTGGAAACATTTGAATATTTACGGAAGCAGCATGGGAAGTGATGCGGGTTTTAGCCAGATGATCCAATTTGTCGAAGAATACAAAATAGTTCCGGTGATTGATTCAATCTATAATTTGACTGATTTCCAAAATGCTTTTACCAAAATGGAGCGCGGAGACCAATTTGGTAAGATTATTTTTGATAATAATAAATAATGCAAAAATCCTTTCGCAAAAGAACTGTAAAAATTGCCGGATTGGCAAATGTACTGGTTAACAGTAAATCAGATTAAATTAAAGTTACCCTTAAATACTTTCTGCGGCTTTCTTCATTTTATCCAATCCGGTTTTCGCCACTGTCAACGCATCTTGTTCCCAATAGGAGGGATTGAATAATTCAAGCGATAAGACGGTGGTTTCTCCGGGTCGGTAGAGATCCTGTAATATTTGCTTAACTGGCGCTATACCATCTCCGGGATAAACCCGGTGGCTATCATTCATAGTCTCCCGGGGAGGATCTGCGGGATAATCATTCACGTGGAAAATTTCGATCACGGAGCCTTTTATTAATTTTAGCGCATCAAAATCAGATCCGCCTTTAAAGAAATGATATATATCCGGTAGTATTTTTGCTCCGGGATGACCACATTCGGCAGCCACATATAATACCTGACTAATTTTATGCAGATTCTTGGAAAAACCCCATACCTCCAATTGGGGCATCACGCCATGTTGTACGCCAAGTTCCAGAATAGTATGATAGCGTTCAGCTGCAGCATCGAGATCCAGACCAGCTTCATTGGTAGCACCAGCCGGTGGGGCTGCAATCCTTTTGCATCCCAATTGAGCAAGAAGATCCATTTCCTTCTTTAGCTGTTCGATGGCCTGGTTCCTAACCGAAGGGTCATCTACAATCCATTGAGCAAATCCAATGGTATCCTCCACGGTCAAACCCCAATCATCAATTTTCTTTTTGAGATCGGTGAGGGATCCTCCTTCATCGAGATACGATTGCAATGCGTTGATCCAGATTTCTACTCCATCATATCCGGCCAGCGATGCGGTTTCCAGATCCTTCAGCAAGCCTTGTTTCTGACCTCTGATTGTACTGGTGTTAAGGCAATAGGTAAAAGGTACCGCCTTATTTTCAGTTTCCCTGTGGGACGATTTCCAGGATGGAAGTACATAGGCAGCCCCTGATGTGACAGCCATACTCTTGAGGATCTCTCTTCTCTTCATGATAACTTTGAAAAATTTGGAATCTAAAATTAAACAAAGAAACCTAAAAACAGGATTTTCTCTGTAGGATCAGCGATCCGTCGAAAGAAGGGCCCGCGTTTTACAGCAGAGACTTGCAAGCGTTGCCGGGAAGATCTTAAATCAGGATAACATATGCCAATAATTTCACCAGTTGAATTACAAGATAAATGATCAGTACCAGGCATAAAAATAAAACCAGAATAACTGTCGATATCACCCCCCATGCGCTACCCTGATGTTTTCCTTCCTCAAAATGCGCCTGAAAGAGATTGAGATTCCTCCTATTCGCCTTAAAAAACAGATCAAAAATATCGCCGAGTATCGGTATGGAACCTAAAATTGCATCCAGCAAGATATTGAGAATCATCAGACTGAGTGCCTTACCACTAGCTCCTTTCTTAATCATCAGCATTAAGAGTCCTCCCGATAAACTAAAACTCACAACATCACCAACGACTGGAAATAAACCAATAATAAAATCCATCCCAAAGCGGATGTTCGTTCCGGGAATCTTATATTTTGTATCCAGCCAATCAGAATACTTAATGATTTTTCGATGATCCTGATTTACTTCCGACATGTAAAGCTCTTTTATGGAATACGTGCTAATAAAACCGTTGAGTACTCAGTATCAATTTTAACTTGACCATTTTCAACCTGGACCATCGCACCTGAATAATGGTCCCTTAAAGTGGTTCCATCGTCAAAAATTCCCTCTACGCTAATTATCTTTAAACCTGGAGGATGATCCAGTCCGATAATAACCGTTGATTCAGGCTCAGTCGCAATAGACCTTTTGAAAGTGTAGGGATTCTCCGAGATCATTGCATGGACTCCGGCACCTACTGCCGGATGATTGGCTCTGAATCTTCCTAATTTTTGCCAGTGATTCAACAATTCCCTTGTCCCGGAATTCTGAATATCTTCCCAGTTCATAGTTGACCGGAGATTCGCATCGCCATTAGCTCCCGGTATTTCAAGTGGTCTGCCAGTTTCGTCGCCATAATAAATTTGAACCGCCCCAGGAGATAGCAATAGCTTATTGGCTGTCTCGTAGGTCTTGGTACGTTGTTTGTCGAAAGGGTCTCCATCATCATGCGAAGAGAGATAATTGAGAACGGATATATCAGCAAAGTCAGCGGCATTTAATAAAGTAGAATATTTCGAGAATAAGGAATCATAGGTGGATGTTGCATCGAATTTGAACTCGAAATTGATCATGCTTTCAAAACCATGGTTAAAAAAATCCACTGCCTGGTCACCATAATTATAATCCCTCCCCCCACTGATACCATATCCATAAACTTCTCCGACCATATAAAATGGATCCTTGTGTATTACTGAAGCCGGATTTTCGATACGCCAGGCATCCAGAGCTTTTTCACATTCTTTCTTTAAAACCGACCAGACATATGCCTCCGTATGCTTTGCTGTATCAATCCGAAATCCGTCAATGCCTAATTGACGTACCCAATCCACCAGCCATTTGACAATATAATAAAAGGGATACCGGGGATATTCAGTCTCGAGGAAAAAAGCATCTAATGTTTCTATCTCATTCTCTGATCTACCTTCTGATTGCCATTTTTCTTCAAGAAAATCAGGAATTATCACTTCCGTTGTTGATTCAGTTTTAATATCAGGAAGGTTTTCGACTAGCGTACACTCTACCGTACTGGTAAAATCTGTATACTGACAGGCAGGGCCTGTGCGCACCCAATCATTCGGCCATTGCTGGCTGGTCGGTGTCACCGGTCCCGTATGATTGATGACAGCGTCAAGGAGTACCCGGATACCATGGGCATGAGCTTTGCTGATCATATCCTGGAGTTCTTTTTCGGTGCCAAAATTGGGATCGAGTGCAGTCCAATCACGGGTCCAATAGCCATGATATGCATAGGTTTTACCTGTGCCCTCATCGGTATGATCTTTTATTTGTTCAAAAACCGGTGTGAGCCAAATGACATTCACTCCCAAAGAATCAAAGTATCCTTCATCAATTTTTTGTGAAATTCCGGTGATATCACCTCCTTCAAAACTTCGCAATACGGCACCATCTTTCTGACGGTTGAATTGCTGATCGTTCGAGGGGTCCCCGTTTTTAAATCGATCCGTCAATAAAAAATAAACAGTGGCGTTTTTCCAAAATGTACTGACCGGTTTACTTTGGTAGGTGATGTCTTTAATTTCTTTTACCAGCTCACCTTTGTTTGCCGGGCAACTGATAGAAATTAAAAGTAATACGAGCAAGAAGAATTTTACATGCTGCATATTTAATTCCTTTATTTATTTGATAAATGTTTTTCCATCAAGAATCTTCTTTTACCTGACACCTAATTTTTCATACAACCAATTTTTAGCAATGGCTGATTGTTCCGGATATTGCCAGTGAGCTGCATCGTGAAATAATTCAATTTTTTTGTCTGCATTGATAACATTTAATGCAGAATAGATGGAAGTTGGTGGACAGACATTGTCGTTAAAGCCAAAGGAATAATAACCAGGCACCCGGATATTCCGGGCGAAATTTACCACATCATAATATTTTGATGTGGCAATTTTTTTCTCGACATTACTAAAATCGTCTCGGAACAGATGAGGCCACCCCCCAGCTCTTCCCTTTAAATATCCGGTCAAATCGCTTAGCGCCGGATAGAAGCTCACCAGGTAATCTACCCGATCGTCCAGACCAGTGGTGATGATGGAGAGTGCACCTCCCTGACTACCACCCATGACACCCAGGTTATCACCATCAAATTCAGGTAATGAGTAAATGAAATCAACAGCCCGTACACAACCGAGGTAAACTCTCCGGAAGTAATATTTTTCCCGGTCGTCCAGGTTGTTTGCCCAATATCCCTGTAAGAGGCCGGATCCCAGGTCGGTATACAGGTCGGAATCATACAAATTGACTGGTATTCCATGGATACCGATTGACAAGGAGATCACCGGCCGGTCGCTGATGTCTCCCTGGTATGATCTTACTCCGGCTCCGGGCACATGAAGGATGGCCGGATATTTTCCACTTTGTTTAGGTGTAGTCAAAATGCCATAGATGAAGCCCTGTATGTTCTTTATTTTCACGTGATAGACATTGGTATAAAACGTGCATTTTTCCGGCATCAGTGTGATTTCCGGGTCCAGTGCAATCTCCTTCAACTGGTTGAGATTTTCCATCCAGAAATCCTTAAAGTCCGTGGGCAGATCGGTTGTTGGTTCGATCTTATCCGGATCGATGCCGGCAGTACCACTATTCATATAGGTTTGACCATCCATTTCGATAAACACCTGACAGGTCAAAAATCCCGGTTCTTTCAAAGTACCGCCCTGAAGGCTGATTTTACCGGTCGGTAAAAGGATTTTATTTGTTTCTACCGGATCCATCTTCTCCGGACCAATTTTATATTCAATTTCTACATTCTCCAGCAGGTGGCCAAACTTGTACACTGCTACATCAAAAGTTACTTCTTCACCTGCCTTGTACACCATATCTGCTTTGGAAGGACTCACCATAATCCGTATGAGATCTCCCCGTTGGGATTGAGCATCGAAAGGGGTAATTGCTGTCATTAGCAATAGTATAATATAGATCAGCCTCATGGTAAAAATTTTATGGCAAGATAATAACAATATTGATCTCCCGTGACAGCTGATTAAGGATTGCCAGGTGCCGGAAAGACATATAAGATATAGTGGCTGCGATCACTTTGTGTTATTCACCGGAGAGACCGTTGTAATGTTTAATGTCGGTAGAAATGTTTTTTCTTCTTATCAGAATATTTTAATCTTAACAGATCTTTCAGAATATTGGCGAACATTTTTAAGTCTGTAATAGTATATTGAATATTAATTCTTACCTATTGTGTACTATTCAATTAAAGCGATTGTCACCGGTTTTTTTCTTTTCCTGACCATATCATGTGGAGATAATGGCATAAATATTTTCTCCGTAGACGATGAAGTGAACTTAGGTATGCAGCTACGTGACGAAATTCTCGCCGACCCCGAGCAATTTCCGGTGATGGATCGAAATCAATACAGTGGAGCCTACCAATATGTTGAGTCTATCGTAAATGATATTTTGGCTTCGGGTGAAGTGCAATACAAGGATGAATTTATATGGGAAGTGCATCTGATCGATGATTCGGAAATACTCAATGCTTTTGCAGCCCCGGGTGGATATGTCTTCGTCTATACCGGCTTGATGAAATTTCTTGATAGTAAAGATGATTTGGCCGGTGTGATGGGACATGAGATGGCACACGCTGATCGCAGGCATGCCACCAATCAAATAACAAAACAATATGGAATCAGTATTTTACTGACGCTAATATCCGGAGGTGATCCTGGTACCCTTTCTCAGGTCTTGGCTTCCCTTGTTGGGCTGCAGTTTAGCCGGGATCATGAAACAGAGGCAGACGAGTATTCGGTCATTTACCTCTGTGAAACAGCCTATGCGGCCAATGCAGCAGCCAGTTTTTTCGAAAAATTGACTAACGAAGATTCTTCAAATCCTCCCGCTTTTCTAAGTACACACCCAAATCCGGAGAACCGGGTTGAAAAGATCAATATGTCAGCTGTGGATAAAGGTTGTGACATCACCTTTAATTCCAGTCAGAATGAATGGGAGAATTTTCAGAATTCTCTACCATAAATACACACAACCTGCACTGATTCTCTCTTCGACTTGGACTACCTACTATTTGAGATTCAACTATTCTCACCTCCACTCACTTTGTTGATCCTCGGCTGGTATAACTTCCACTAGATCTCCAGGGTTGGACACAATGAATTGACATTAATTTTTTTGACCCCAGAAATCTACTATAAGCTTCCATTGTCTCGCCGTGTCAGAAAACACAATTTCTGAGTATTTCAACAGCCTCCTGAAAATTTGTATCTTCAGACTGTTTAAAACCGAGATCGATGAATCGTCGAAATACCTTAAAAAAGTTATTACTGTCTTCTGGTGCCCTGGTTGGGTTGCCTGCCTGGGCTAATGGCTGGACTCCAGAGACAGTCTCCGCTGTAGAGAACAGTTTTCTCAACGGCCCGGAAGAGATTCTGGCGTCTATGGTTGATACCATCTTGCCAGCTGGCGATGAAGGGGTAGGGGGTATTTCAGTGGGTGTCGATAAGTTTCTGGTCAAGCTACTGGACAGATGTTATGAAACCGAGGTACAGGAAAATGTAAAAACCCAAATTGCGAACCTCGAAAGTAAAGCACAGTCTACATACAACCGGTCTTTTATTACTTGCGATGAAGTACAACGGGTGGAGCTCCTGAATGCTTATGCTCATTCAGAAGACGAAGGAGAAAAAATTTTTTTTACCCTGATTAAATCCGAGTCCATTCGCGGGTTTAGGACCTCCCGGGAGGTGATGATAAAATATTATAAATACCGGGTTGCTCCTGGTTATTATCATGGTTGTGTTGAT
>JBGTCB010000779.1:0-2589 GCA_041748995.1 Saprospiraceae bacterium
GTCTGGATGACCCGGATCACGACCAGGAAGCGCTGGTTTTTCTTCAACAACTTCATGCTCCGGGACTAAACTATTTACTTACTGATGAAGATAAAGATCTGATCCGAACAAATGTATACGATCAGTGGGATGGAAGTCTTCCCTTTACAATCCTTGTTGAACCACTTGGATCAACATATAAGGTCTGGTTGGGACCTTTCAATCCGCTTGAAGTTAGGCAAGCCATTGTCGAACACCGATTGTTGGGTCGTTTTCTGAGATATTAAATAGAGGTGCCCTTAGGTAAGCGGTTGACAATTGAACAGGTTTTCTTAGAAGTTCCCTTTCTACCATTGCTATTATTTTTCGACTATCAGACCCTCATATTGTGCCAATGAGGGTAAGGTGAATGTCAACTTTCCCTGATTCCACTCAAATGGAATTTCCATTTCTCCCTTCATCGCAAATATAAACTTTGGTTTAAACTCACATTGAAGCTCCAGCTGAGTATTAAATACCGGAAGGGGTTCAAAATAGGTGTTACCGCTAAATCCGGTCAGATTGATCAGGTGGACAATCATTCCATCATCATTACTTGCTTCAATCTTAGTGGCCAGGTTTTTGGTAAATCGCTGCAAGACTACCTCGACCCGGGGGTGGGCATTCGTCTGAATCAACTCATGACAGTCGGGAAAAATGCGATCGATGACATCCAGCAGAATATTTTTATGCTGCTCATAACCATGTAGATAATACAAACGACCCAGGTTTAAGGGCATTATGACTGCTGTACCTTTCCCTGATTTTTTCATACCGATGGCATAATATCCGGTTAGCTCATGACCTCCGATTTTCTCCGGAGGACCAGGCCTGCCTGGTGTGTATATGGGTAGGTATCTTTCATCACTTTCCGAAAGGTCGTAAAGTCCGAGGTTGAACTTCCAAAACAAAAGACTCTGTTCACTAAATCGTTTGAAAAGATCTTTGTCAGTGGGACTCAGGTAATTTCCATCACCGTCATTTTCGGATTTCACTATTCTGGCTCCAAACAGATCATATAATGCTGTTGAATTCTGGCTCAGAGTCTGATTCGTGGCGATCAAAGAAGTACCGTTCAGACATACTTCTGTAAGGACTTTTATTCCTTCGGAAGTTATGTCAGGAATTTGAGGGAGAATGATTAGTCGATAGTTCGCAAGCTGGTCTCTCCGGTTGAATATCTCTTCGTAATGTATGATATCGTATTGAAGATGTGCTTCTTTAAGCATCAGTTGAATTCCCCGATATTCCTGGGCTGCACTGCCAGCAGGCCAGTAGGAAGGGGATATAACACATATTTTAGCCGGTGAATTATATCGACCGAAGTATGCCTCATATTTCTGGTGAAAAGCATAGATCTCTTCCCAGACAGGAAAATTACGCTCATCTTCATAGTCCCGAAAATCACCCATCAGGCTCATATCCAAACCGGATCCGGCTGCGATATTTTCGTAAAGTCGAATGGCGGTCTCCTCTGGTTCGATGGCATTATACCGGGATCGGAAGGAAATCTGCTGTATGCTGGCATTGCTTACAATTCTTTCTGGTTGGGAATGCATCGTATTTGTTACGTTATCAAACGACATATAGGGCCAATAAGGCAGGGAATTTGTCTGAGATTCATGACGGATGATATCGACAAATTTTTCCATATAGGTGCAAATTGCTATATCGGGATTTTTGGTCTTGACAGCCCGGTGTATTTTTTCAATCCAATCATCGGCGGTAAATTTTTTAAACTCCTGATATTTTATAAAGACCGGATCACTGCTGTTTTCTTCTCTGGGAAGATCCATTCCGCCACTGAACTCTCTGAATCGGATTTGATCATATTCATTTTGATCGATTCCATGGTAGGTTCCCTCATAAGCATTGCGTGTGTGGTATCCCGGCATATTGATAAAAATCCCGTCAACCGGGTATTTGCTGATCAGCTCCTCAACTATTAAGATTGATTTCTCCCGGACATAGGGCGCATTGATCGATGCCATATACATGTCATCATTAATAATCCGCTCACCATCTGGTGAAATGTAGGCCCAATTCTCGTGTTTCTCAAAAATACTGCGGTGAAATCTGCTAAAGTCAAAGCGGGTAATTACCCGGATATGATTTTCATGACATCTTTTTACGACCTCTGATAACATCCGGGACTGCATATACGGATTCGTATATTGAAAATCCAGTTCGGTCGGATAGAAAGCCATAATTCCTCCACCATTGATAATCAATGTATTCACCGAAAAGCGCTGTAGATCTTCCATCAAATGATCCACATTTAGGCCGGCTTCATAGTCGGGTAAATTGCATTGCATCACTCTTAGATTATTCCTCTTCCACCAGGGTAATTCAGAAGGCCAATCTGTGGGATCCGATGGCTGTGTGAGAACAAAATTTTGACTTGAGAGGATCACCGGGCAAAATATAAGTAGGAGAAAAGAGATACAATAATACTTCATAATGATAACGTTGATAGGTGATTACAGGAAGTCTGAGATCCTTCCAGGATTATGGTGTAGCAGGGATTCGTCGTCTAATTTAACAATTTACCGGATGAAAGAAAAACCGCTA
>JBGTCB010000780.1:0-2672 GCA_041748995.1 Saprospiraceae bacterium
AAAGAGAAAATATCCAGAGCATTTTCCTGCGAGGAAATATTTACCAAAAAATCCACTCGTTGCGTAGATTTTTTAGAGAAAACCATGTCGATCTCATTTTCTCTTACTTACCGAAGGACATTAGTATGGCAGGGATAGCGGGAAGAGGATTGGTGAAGTATCATGTTGGAGGTATTCGTAACGCCCAGATGCATCCACTAAAGATTAAGGCTCTTAAATATTTACATAATCACTGGTTATATTCTTCAATTTCCAACTGTACATCCGGAAAGGAATTCTTTTCACAAAGAGGTTTTAAAGAGGAAAAAATCACGGTTATTCCTAATGGCATTGAAATACCAACAGCACCCTTTCATCGAAAACCTTCCGATAAGATCGTGATTACGACTATGGGTCGTTTGGTTACCCAAAAAGACTTTGAAACAGCCATTAAAATTATGGCATACCTGCGATCTGAAGATAGTACTACTACATTCCCTGTACACCTCCAAATTGTTGGTGAAGGTCCCGATTGGAAAAAACTAATAGCCCTGATTGAAAAGCTCAATTTGACTGAACACATTTCACTGATTACCGACGCCCGGGACACTAAAACGATTTTGCTTGAAAGCGATATTTACCTCTGTACTTCGGTGTATGAAGGAGTTTCAAATGCGATCATGGAAGCTATGTCTTACTCTTTACCGGTAGTAGCTACCGATGTAGGTGACAACGGGTTACTTGTGAGAGATCAGATTAGTGGATATCTACTACCAGCAGGCGATTATGTTGGCATAGGAAATGCTCTAAAGAGATTACTGGAGTCCTATGATAAAAGGATTGCGTTTGGCCAACAAGGTTATCTGCTACTTCGTACCAACCACCACATTGATCTGTTTAAAACCAGATATCTCGATTATATAAACTCTATTAAATGAATAAGAAGAGCAAGAAACATATCGCGATATTTGGCATAAAGTTCTTCCCCTCCCGGGGTGGAACCAGCCGGGTCGTCGAATCACTTCTTTATTATCTTAAAGAGGAATATACGATTACCATTTACTGTTATCAGCACCCCCAGGCAAATACAAATATACCGGGCATACAAACAGTCATGTTTCCAGAACCCAAAATCAAGAATTTTGGTGTTTTTTTCTACTTTATCAAATGCTTCTTTCACCTTTTTTTTAAAGGGAATTATGATCTCGTCCATGTTCATAAAACGGAGACATCTTATTTTATTCCCTTTATAAGATTAAAATACCGTGTCATTGCAACCTCCCACGAAATACCTTACAAGAACAATAAATGGAACTGGTTTGGTAAATTCTATTTTCATATCGCGGAGTGGATCTTCATGCATTCCGGGGCGACTCTTACTTCGATATCAAAGACTCAGTGCGAATATTATGATAGTAAATATCATAAACCGGTTCTATATGTCCCTAATGGTATTGAAATACCGAAAATCAGCAGTGATCACATTCTAAATGAATTTCTGCAAAAAAATCAGATAGGGAATGAATTCATTCTGTTTGCAGCGCGCCGAATTATACCGATCAAAGGTTGTCATCATCTGATTGAGTCATTAAATCAGATGCGCTACCAGGGTCAGCTGGTCATTGCAGGAGATACCGATCAAATGAAAGAATACACCATTGAGCTTAGGAATAAGGGTAAAAATTTGAATTTAATATTCGTCGGTTACATCGGGTCCAGCCAGCTTCTAAATTCAGTGATTAAACGATCACAATTGTTTGTATTTCCTTCAGAAATCGAAGGGATGTCAATGATGCTACTGGAAGTATCCTGCATGGGTACTCCAATTCTTTGCAGTGATATTCCACAGAATAAGGTCATCATGGCAGAAGATCATGTGCTGTATTTTAAGTCAAAAGACCCTTTTGACCTGCAAAAGAAGCTATCATGGGCTCTGGATAACCCGGATAAGATGGCCGTAAAAGCAGAAACTGCAAGAAAATTCACATTAAAAAATTACGGCATCGAAAAAGTTGCCTGCAAATATATCGATCTATATAATAGTCATCTAACACCCAATACAAGTCATGAGTTTACGCAATTATAAAAAGCTGGTATCTCTTTCTGCACCGGCAATCACCACGCTGGGGTTGCATCGTCTGTTTGATAAAAAATATTCGGGCAAAGGGCACATTCTCATGTTTCACCGTGTATTACCCAAAATTGAAAGACTAAGAGTTCACAATCATGAGAGCCTGGAGATTGACCCTTATCACCTGGAACAGACTATTTTATTCTTTAAAAAAAGGAATTATCAATTTATCTCTATTGATGATCTACCTGAATATCTGAGGGAAAATTCAACCCGAAAATTTGTCATCTTCACCTTAGATGATGGATATAAGGATAATCTGCTTCATGCTTATCCGGTATTTAAGAAGTATTCCGTTCCGTTTACCATCTATATAACCAACAACTTTATTAATGGTACGGCAGTCATGTGGTGGTATCTGCTGGAGGAGGTTCTTCTCACTAATGAGAAGATATCCTTCAATTGGCAGGGAAAACACTACCAATTCCATTGCTCCACACTTTCACAAAAGGAATCAGCTTTTGAAGACCTTCGAAAAATGATCGTAACGGAGCTCACACCTGATCGTCATCTGGAACAATTAGGGGAAATATTTGGAAAATATATTGGAGATCTTTATTCC
>JBGTCB010000781.1:0-4555 GCA_041748995.1 Saprospiraceae bacterium
GGGCATACGATATTGGTTCCGGTGGTGTTGATCATGCACTAGCCAGTGGCCGGGATATTAATATTTTAGTCCTGGATACGGAAGTTTACTCGAACACTGGTGGTCAAATGTCAAAAGCTACTCCACCAGCTGCGACCGCCAAATTTGCCTATGGTGGAAAACAGGTTGGGAAAAAAGACCTGGCCTTGCAGGCTATTTCGTACGGTAATGTATATGTCGCACAGATTGCTATGGGAGCAAATCCTCAGCAAACACTATTGGCTATGCGGGAAGCCGAAGCTTATCCGGGACCATCTCTGATACTGGCATACAGTCATTGTATTGCTCATGGTATTGCGATGGAGAATGGAATGCAACAGCAAAAGCTGGCGGTCGAATCGGCTTACTGGCCCTTGATCCGGTATAATCCCGAATTACGCAGTGCCATGCGTAATCCTTTTGTCCTTGATTCACCGGGACCTCGTGTCAGCATGGAGGATTATGCATATAATGAGATGCGATATAAAATCCTGACCAGAACGAACCCAGAAGAAGCAGAACGCCTAATGAAATTAGCCAAGGAAATGGTAGCATTGCGGTGGAAGACCTATGAAAAAATGGCGGATACTCCAGCTTCAGGATTTCAGCCGGTCAGTTAAACATAAAAGATTAAACAATGAATCTACATGCCAATTATATGGGGCTTCACCTGAAATCACCAATTGTGGTTTCTGCTAGTCCTCTCTCTGAGAAACTGGAAAATATCATCGCTATGGAAAGGGCGGGTGCAGGGGCAGTCGTCATGTTTTCCCTGTTTGAAGAACAAATCAGAAGTGAAGAAGCAATGTACGACGATATTTTGGAGCACAGTGCATATGTTTCAGCGGAAGCACTGAGCTACTTTCCAAATGAAAAGGAATACCGTGTCGGAATTGATGGTTATTTAGGTCTGATTGAAAAAGCGACTAAAGAAGTGGAGATTCCCATTATTGGTAGTTTAAATGGTATTACCACTTCGGGGTGGATAGATTATGCTAAACATATTGAGGAGGCTGGTGCAAGTGGACTGGAAGTGAATATTTATTATATCCCCGCAGATTTAGAGATGGATGGCCTTTCTGTCGAAGAAAAATATCTGGAAATTTTAGCTTTAGTAAAAAAGGCAGTTTCGATACCGGTGGCGGTAAAACTCAATCCGTATTTCAGTTCCATGGCGAATATGGCTAAAAAGCTCGATGATAGCGGTGCTGATGCCCTGGTACTTTTTAATCGGTTTTATGAGCCTGATTTCGATATTGAAAACATGACCATTTCCCATTCGCTACAGCTTAGTAGTTCGGGAGAAATCCGGTTGCCTCTGCAATGGCTGGCAATATTGTATGGTAAGATAAAGGCCTCTTTGGCCGCTAGCACAGGAGTAAACACTTCAAGTGAAATTATTAAGTATATCCTGGCGGGAGCTGACTGTGCCATGACTGCCTCAGCTTTATTGAGACACGGTATTCCCTATATTACTCATATGCTCGATGAAATTGAAGATTGGATGAAGGTTCGTAATTTTGAGACACTTGATCAGTGGAGAGGTAAGATGAGTCAAAAAAATGTACAGGATCCTACTTTATTTGAAAGGGCAAATTATATCAAGATTCTCGGTGGTTACAAAATACCTGAAATTAAACCGGGCAGACACGGAAATACTTCTGACCATTATAGTTTTTAATTTTTACTGTATGACCGCAGTAAATAGAAATTAGAAATAAATTTTCAATATCGATAGGATAAATAAATTGAGTCAACAAAAATAAATTGTTCTTACAATGAAATATATATTTGAATTTGGAGGTGATCATACTGATGGTAACAGTAAAATGAAAGAATTACTGGGAGGAAAAGGTGCTAACCTCGCTGAAATGTGTCGAATTGGGTTACCGGTGCCACCGGGGTTTACCATATCTACCGAAGCTTGTACGCACTATTATTCGACCGGTAAAACAGAGGTTTTGGAGTTATTGCATAGTGAAATTCAGAAGGCAATAAAATCTCTGGAAATTAAAACCGGGAAAATCTATGGAGATCCGGTCAATCCTCTTTTGCTTTCTGTCCGTTCAGGAGCCCGATCTTCCATGCCGGGCATGATGGACACGGTCCTTAATCTGGGTATCAACGATGAGGTTGTTAAAGGTCTTGCCGCAGATCCAAAAAGGGCACGGATGGCTTGGGATTCCTATCGGCGCTTTATCCATATGTATGGTGATGTTGTCATGGGTTTGAAACCCCATGAACAAGGAGAAGAGGACCCTTTTGAGCTGATTATCCATGGTTTGAAGAAGGAGAAGCGTGTCCGGTTAGATACTGACCTGACTACTACTGATCTACAAACCCTTTGTGAACGTTACCGTACTAAGATTAAAGAGCGCCTGGGCTCTGAATTCCCCCAGGACCCAATGGAACAACTGGAAAATGCGATCATGGCAGTTTTCGATAGTTGGATGGGAAAAAGGGCTATTCAATATCGTAAGATCAATGGCATTCCGTCCGATTGGGGAACGGCAGTGAATGTGCAGTCGATGGTTTTTGGTAATACCAGTGATGCTTCAGCCACCGGGGTTGCCTTTACCCGCGATCCGGCTACCGGTGAAAAATTATTTACGGGCGAATATCTTGTCAATGCACAGGGAGAAGATGTGGTAGCAGGTATCCGTACACCCATGCAAATCACTTGGGAAGGCTCCAAACGTTGGGCAAACCTGGCAAATGTCACAGAGGATGAGCGAAAAGCAAATTATCCTTCATTGGAAGAGCTTATGCCCGAAATGTATGCGGAGTTGTTTTCTGCACAGGATAAACTCGAACAACATTACCGGGAAATGCAGGATTTGGAATTTACCATTGAAGATCAAAAACTCTGGATTCTGCAAACAAGAACCGGCAAACGAACCGGAATGGCTATGGTCAATATCTCTATTGATATGCTCGATGAAGGAATGATTACTGAAGAGGAAGTGGTTGTGAGAAATGAGCCTGCTAAATTGGAAGAACTCCTCCATCCGGTTTTTGAGTCCGAGGCAGTAGCGGGAGCGAAAGAACTGACCAGAGGCTTACCGGCTTCACCAGGGGCAGCTTCCGGACAAGTGGTATTTTTTGCTGAAGATGCAGAAGAGTGGGCAAATGCCGGCAAACAAGTGATCCTGGTCCGCATAGAGACCTCGCCTGAAGATATTCAGGGTATGCATTCAGCTCAGGGTATTTTGACGAGTCGGGGAGGAATGACTTCTCATGCTGCAGTAGTGGCAAGGGGTATGGGTAAATGTTGTATTTCAGGAGCGGGCAACTTGCATATTGACTATCGCCGTCGGGTCATCGAAATCGATCATGTCGAGATCAGGGAAGGAGATTGGATCTCCCTGGATGGCACCACCGGTATCGTGTATTCCGGAAAACTATCCACCATGACCGTTACGATCGGTGGGTCCTTCGAACGGCTGATGGATGTCTGTAGTACAAAGGCGAGGCTGCGGGTCTTAGCAAATGCAGATACACCAGCAGATGCGGCTATAGCCCGAAAATTTGGAGCGGAAGGTATCGGTCTTTGCCGGACGGAACATATGTTTTTCCAGGAGGACCGGATCGACCTGGTGAGAGAAATGATCCTTTCACACGATGAAGAAGGAAGAGTCAGAGCTCTCGACAAATTACTGCCCATTCAACGTAAGGATTTCGAAGAGATCTTTGAGGTTATGGAAGGTTTTCCAGTCACAATCAGGCTTTTAGATCCTCCATTGCATGAATTTTTACCGCATGATGAAGAGAATGAAAGAGCTTTGGCCATTCAGATGGGCATCACTTATGAAGAGGTATTGGAGAAGGTCAATACATTGCATGAAATGAATCCAATGCTTGGCCACAGGGGTTGCCGGTTGGCTAATACTTATCCGGAAATCTCTGTCATGCAAAGCCGGGCTATCATCGAAGCTGCGTTACATTTGAAGCAAAGAGGTTTAAAAGTATTTCCCGAAATTATGATTCCTCTTGCCGGTATCAGCCGGGAGGTCATCATGCAAATCGATATTATTAAAAAAACAGCGGAGGAAGTCTTTAAGGAAAATAATGATCGGATCGATTACAAGATTGGTACCATGATTGAAATACCCAGGGCCGCCCTGGTCGCTGATCGTTTTGCGCAATTTGTAGACTTCTTCTCTTTTGGAACCAATGACCTCACTCAAATGACCTACGGCTATTCGAGAGATGATTTTGGTAAATTCCTACCGGTCTATCTGCACAAGGGCATTCTTAAAGCAGACCCGTTCATAACCATTGATCAATTTGGAGTTGGTGAACTGGTTGAAATCGGTACCAATCGCGGACGGTCCGTTCATCCGGGATTAAAGGTAGGTGTCTGCGGAGAGCACGGAGGAGATCCCGAATCAATTAAGTTTTTCCATAGAACCGGACTGGATTATGTCAGTTGTTCTCCCTATCGGGTGCCAATTGCCCGGTTGGTGGCCGCTCAGGCTGCATCGGCTGAAGTAAAAACCAGGACGAATAAGGTGGTCGCAGCAGGCTTATAATCACA
>JBGTCB010000782.1:0-1809 GCA_041748995.1 Saprospiraceae bacterium
ATTCAGGAAAGACGCGGACGGCACTGCTTCTGCAATATGCGACCCCGGATGCCCGAATTCGGATACCGGATCCGAATTGTTACGATTGGCCTTTTCAGCAGATCAATCAGCCAAGACCACCCTGTATCCTGGTTAAGGGAGATGATCGTTTTGGGGTAAATCGAATTATCCCTCCACCTGGAACATCCAAAATTAAAAGCAGAATAGCCATTCAGGACAACCGGGTACATCCCCTGAACTTACCTCTATCAGTCCCAGATGATGTTTTATGGAAGCCATTCTATATTTTTAATGGCAGGACAGCGGATCTGGAACATATAACCTGCCATATTTCCGCCTTGCGAAATGGACACCAACCACATCCTCCTCATCAGCACCGGGAAGAAGAAATCCTGGTCGTACTGGAGGGAGCCGTTGATGTTATTCTACCGGAATTAGGGGATCAGGAGTCACCGTACCGGAAACAACTGACAACCGGACAATTTGTTTACTATCCGGCCTTTTTTACGCACACTATTGAAGGTGTAAGCACCCAACCCGCCAACTATCTGATGATTAAGTGGTATAATGAGGTGTATCCTACCGGAGATCAAATCCCATATGGACTATATGATATTTTTGAAGAAGAGGAGGGAGTACCGGTAAATATCCGCTACCGGAAGATATTTGAGGGCCCTACCGGCTGTCTTGAAAGACTGCATTGCCATAGTACGATAATTCCTGCCGGAGCTTCTTATTCTGCCCACATTGATCCTTATGATGTGGCCATCATTGTTCTGGAAGGAATCGTTGAAACGGCTGGTGAGCAGGTAAGTGCGGGAAGTCTGATCTTTTATCCAGCCGGTCAGCCGCATGGCATGTATAATCCTGGTCGGGAGGAAGCACGTTATGTGGTCTTCGAATTTCATCGCGCCAAAGTGATTTCATCGGCTGTTTCATATAAAGAAAATGGATCGTCAGCTGTTGTAGACAACATTGATTCCCGATTGCCTGCGCTTCAAAGTCAACTTGAGCGTAAGAGAAAAGAACTGCAAGACATTCAATTATCTTATTCCTGGAAAATCGGGAGGCTCTTCACCAGCACCATCATACGTATTTTCGGCTGGAGTCCGATATTCAGAAAATGGATCGATCAACTAACGCAAGAAAACATTTATAAACGAAATCCATAGAGGCAAATTGAAAATTATTGGTGATGCGTGAAGATTCCTCTGTTCTGGCGATCGTGCCTCACTATAATGTTAACCAGTGGTTGGGTCAATGTATTCAATCTTTGTTGGATCAAACCAGAAAACCAGATGCGATCATTGTGGTTGATGATTGTTCGCAGAGAATTCCGTTTGAAATTCTCGATGAGTTTCCCTCGGTGACTCTGATGACGACCCGAGAAAATGGGGGACCCTTTAGGATTCTTCAGTCCATTATTGAACAAACAGGGCATGAGATCATCATGTTTCAGGATGCAGATGATTGGTCAGCACCGGACCGGTTGAGGTATCTTTTAGCGGAAGCACTCAAATGGAATGCAGACATGATCGGTTCTCAAATCGAGATGATTTTTGCGTACTACATAAACGAAACAATCCCGAACTTGCCGCCAGATCCCTATCCTTTTCTGATTCAAAACCCAGTTTCGCATTTAGTGTTTTATGCATCATCGATTATTTGCAGGGATTTTTTCATGAAACTGGGTGGGTTTTCAGGAGAATTTAGATTTGGAGCTGATAGCGAATTTGTGCGAAGAGCGATCTTAGGTGGCAAGGTTAGGAACGTGGACGAAAAATTATATTTTCGACGTATTCATCCCGG
>JBGTCB010000783.1:0-4303 GCA_041748995.1 Saprospiraceae bacterium
ATGACAATGAAGCGGTACAATAATTAATAGAAACCGCCTTGGTACGTGAATGCGTATGCCAGGTGGTGTGAGGGTGACGGCGGTTTACCCGCCTACCCATCTCGATTAAATAACTTAATACACCACAATCCCAACCCCGAAGGGTGGTACTACCCCTGCCGGCCAATCTGCTGCAGGCTCTACGGGATTATTTTGGGGCTCATACTTATGAAAGGCTGGACAAAAAAGAGGTGAATTTTTTCATACCAATTGGACCGGCCGGGGTGGAGACACTTCGTCTACTACGTATAATGTGTAGGAAGTTGTTGAATTATGCAGGCTGATACACCCTGCTTTTTTTTAATCAGGTCTAATGGATCGTAAACCAGTTCCACTACCTGAGAAACCACTTTCATTTGTGGCTACAGTATTGGGTCACTCCGATTACTGGTTTCTTTAATGACCGGGATACGATATTGCGGACATCTGTAGAGCAGTGAGAATGTCCTTTCTGTCCAGTGGCCCAAGGACTGCCTGGAGACGATCCTGGTACAAACTCGCATCAGTGATGTCAGCAGCCAAATATAGCTATTCGGTGTGTATTTTCCCCGGAATATTTTCTTCAGTTCAATTGTCGGTGTTGACTCTGTCATAGATATGCAGTTGCAAGGTAAGAAGCCAAATAAAAGTCAAATTTTAAGACAATAGTCCAGAAAGTAGGGGTTGCAATGATTTTTGTAAATTTCCATTTAAAAAAAATATTCTCTAGTGCGTAAAATTGTCAAGATATTGGTTATCTTACCAGGGTTTGACTGTGATTGTGCATAGTGAAGTAGAATGCTGGAATCCATAATTGCATTATCATGACACGTACTTGTATAGTGATATACTTGAATTGATAAAACCGAACCTGTTCGAAACCCGTGAAACCTGTTTAAGTAACTACTAATCTTCTTATCTAAAGCGAATTTACATTCTATAATTATACGTTGAATCTTTTGACAAATTATCTGGTGTTTGCAGGGTCTAAATATTCTATGATCTTATTCCTTGCTATATATAGGCACCATGATTGAATCTTGATAGTGACTATTTTACGTGCATGGTCAAAGAATTCGATGGTGTATTTGTCCGATGGCAATGTTAAGGTCCTGGCGTTTTGAACTGTCTGTGTACAGATTCTAATGATTGAATGTTGCAGTAATTATGCGCAGTTTACTATCCTTTTTAATAAACATTACTATGCAATTTGGAATCGATACCAACCAGTAAGATTAATCCATATGCAGAAGATTATCTTTGAATTCTTATTGTTTGAAAAAGTGTATTTAGATGTATATTCGGGAAGCATCCTCAAACGATAATGATGGCTTACTTCATTTAACCAAATTATGCCCAATGAAAGGGGTGATTTCAGTTTGTATTGATCGCCAACCTGACTTTTTTGCTCTGGTTAGAAAGCGAGGAGAAAGTGTTGTTCTAGTTGCCATTAAAGATGAGAGGATCATCGGAGCTATATCTGGATCTAAACAAACAGTTTGGTTAAATGAAAAGCCTGCTTTATTTTATTACATAGCCGATTTTAAAGTCCATCCGGCCTATCGGGGATCTTCCGTGGGACTGTCTCTAGCTAGAAACATTTATAAACTGGTTTTACAAAGTCAAGCGGGTTTTTTTTGTACATTCGCGAATGGAAATGATCGGATTCTACCGTTTTTCTCCAGTCGCGTTGGTTTGCCAACCACCATAACAATTGGGAGATTTCAAGTTTTGCAGTTATTTCCATCACCCTCTTTATTTCAAAATAAATTACCCATTTTAGATAGAATAGGCAACCCGGTAGATTTACCACTGCTGTCTTTTTATCATGAATGTCTAAGAAAATATCAGCTGGGACCAATTGTTCAAAAAGGAGACCTGGATGATTGCAGGCATTTGGTAATGGTTGACAATAAGAAAATTGTGGCAGCAATTAGTATGATGGATACATCTCAAATTAAGCAAAATGTGATTACTGGACTGCCCTGGTATTTAAAATTTATCTCCTTGTGTACGCGAATAGCATCAAATATAACACCTATATTACCACTGCCAAAAATAGGGGAACCCCTTTTAATGTGGAACATTCGTTATCTTGGTTGTTTGGAGGGTTCAGAAGACATGCTTTTCAAACTTATTGATAGGGCAAGAAATATAGCCTGGAAGGAAATATTCTTATTTCTTTCCATCGGATTACATGAACGGGATCCGTTACTTTTTAGATTCAGAAAAATTCCACATATTACATTTATCTCAAACGGGATGATATCATTGCCCAATGATGGGACTTTTCAATTGGAAGACATTAAAAATGGGATTCCATTTGAAGACTTCGCTCTGGTTTAATTTTTTTCCCTAGTAAAATATTTTATCATGCAAACTTCAAATGACGTTGTTATCGAAAAGACCCAGGCTTACTGGGAACTCGTTACAGACATTTTATCTCAATCAATTACAGGTGAATTAATCGGAATGTCCAATTTCGCTTCCCTTGCTGACACCATTGATGATTTTGAGGAAAAAATGGAAGCTGTAGAACATGCAAACAGTGAAAGATTTCATGCTATTGGTTTCATCGATATAGCAAAAAAGTATGACCTTGAGCCTAAAGTTAACATACAGGCTAACTATTGGAGGCGTGTTAGGGAGACTTTTCAGAAATATGCCAGAAGAAAGGATTTTATAGCTTGCTTATTGATTCAGGAGGTTATTCTTGAATGTTATGCGGTTTCTATGTATAGGGATGTCGGTTTAGTTCTTCCAGATGATCTTGGTCAACTATTTACAAATATATCCGGAGAAGAAGAGGAACATTTGGAACACGCTATTGTGTTACTTAGATCCGAGTTGGAAAGTGACCCTGATGGATTTCTAAAAAAGGCTGAAGAAGTGCACCGGGATTGTATGACTATTTTAGCAGAATGGTCGGCAAAAACTGATCTTAAAGGTCATTGTGAGATTTGCAAGGGTCATTGTATGAAAGAATCATTGTTCCTCGCTGATCTTAAGATTTCATCATTAAGGGGAAATGCGATGGCCCTTTATTTACATTGTCTGGATCGCATCGGTGTTCCCGGTGAAGTATCAATAGTATGGATGGCAGATCTACCGGCTTAGACTTTGCGCTAATTAGTCATCAGGATAGTTGGGATCATGTGTCGAAATTTCTCCATGCTATTCGGAAACGTGATCTGGAAGCTTTATCCATTGACAAGATTCAGGATTTATTCGCCTGGATACCGCCACGACCGGTGTTTCAAATCGGAGTAAAGTCGACTTTCAATGGTATGGAAGTGAAGGGGGCCTATATCGAGTCATTCATTGCACCAGATCAATTATTAATTACCAATTTCAAGAAGTTGATTCAAAAAGTTCAGCAGGCTGGTGCCTGTGCCATAAGAGAAAAGGCCAAAATTGTGACACTGGGAGGGTTCACGTCTATAATACTGGAAGGCAATATTGACTTGTTACCAGTCAATCAGGGTACAAAGTTCACAACGGGAAATACAATGACCGCAGCTTTGGTAGTTAAAGGTGTTGAAAAAGCAAGCGAAATTCACAATATCCCCATTTCTGAAGCCAGACTTTTAGTGCTGGGTTCAACTGGTGATATAGGTTCAGGGTGTGTCAATTATTTTGCTGGAAAAGTTAAGCAGCTTCTGCTTTGCGCAAGGCGACTCTCTCTACTGGAGGTTCAGGCTGAGAAAATAAGGGAGAAAACGCCTTCAGTAAAGTTTTCCACTGAAGCCGGTGATCTGCTTCCTTTAGCCGACATCGTCATCAGTGTGGCCAGTACTTCAGAACCCGAATTTTCGATTTCACAATGTCAGCCTCATACACTGGTTTGTGATGCGGGATATCCAAAGAATATTCTGGTTGACCATTCTGGTCATAGAAACCGTCATTGGCACGGTGGGCTCGGTCAGATCTTAGGAGGTTATTACTTCAACCCAGATTACACCCAATCCTTTTACACCTTTCCCTATCGAAATATTGGACATGGGTGTCTTTTGGAACCGGTCCTACTGGCAATGGAAGAACGGTATGAATCTTTTTCGGCCGGAAGGGGTAACATTACTGTAGAAAAAATTGAGGAAATATGGGAAATGTCAAAAAAACATGGAGTAGAACTTGCCCCCTTTTTTAATCAAGAAGGAGTTTGGTAATGATTAAAATAGATGACATGAATAGTACGGAGGCAATTCATCAGATCCAACTTCAGAAGCTGTTATTCACTCAAAATTGGGAAGATCCTGAGGTCGATCATAAAGCTTTATGTATTCGG
>JBGTCB010000784.1:0-6804 GCA_041748995.1 Saprospiraceae bacterium
ATTGAAGGCTACTTCTGGTTCTATCATCCAAAACTCAGACAAGTGGCGTGAAGTATTGGAGTTTTCTGCCCGAAAAGTAGGTCCAAATGTATACACTTTACCCAGTGCCAGAGCACCTAATTCCGCTTCCAGTTGACCGGAGACGGTCAGGTTGGTCTCGCGTCCAAAGAAGTCTTGCTTATAGTCGACTGTTCCAGCAGGTGTTTTGGGAGGGTTGTTCAGATCCAAGGTGGTAACCCTGAACATCTCTCCCGCTCCTTCGGCATCGGAAGCAGTAATAATCGGAGTGTGCAGGTAATAAAATCCCCGTTCATGAAAAAACCGGTGAATGGCAAAGGCTAGTTGATGTCGTACCCGAAAGATAGCTCCAAATGTATTGGTACGGAACCGTAGATGGGCGATCTCCCGAAGAAATTCCAGGCTATGTTTTTTTGGCTGCAGAGGGTACTTCTCCGGATCAGCTTCGCCGTAAATGAAAATCTCAGAAGCTTTTAATTCAAAGGACTGTCCACGACCTTGTGATTCAACCAAAACACCTTTTGCACCTATCGCTGCACCGGTGGTTATTTTCTTTAAAAGATCTGGAGCTGTTTTTTCAAAATCAACCACTACCTGCAAGGTCCGGATAGTGGAACCATCACTCAAAGCAATGAATTGATTATTTCGAAAGGTTCGAACCCATCCTTTGACCACCAGAATGTCACCTATCGGTTTTTTTAATATAATATCACTGATGCTAATTACTTTTTCTTTCATCCCTACTTTTTGAAGCCGCAAAATTATCCTTCTTTATTTAAAAATGGAGCATTAGGAGGTGATTAGTTCCAGTTAGGTTTTGATGTACCTACAGTACATCATTGAGGGCCGTAATCAGCCTGACAGATTGATTGTAGGTTGCTTCAATTTTTGAAACATCATTTAAGCCGGCATAAAGTGCCAGATCACATCGCTCCAATAATTGACGTATTTCCAGTTCCAGTTCGGGATTTATTCCCATTTCTATCAGGTTATCCGAGATTTTCTGTCGGGATAGTTCGGATACCGGTAGCTTTAGTTTATAGGCGATAAATTGTTTCAGACTTAAAGCAATTTCTTCATAAAACATACCGTATGCTCCGGCATCCATGTGGAGTTTGGCTTGCTTTAACCTTTCTTTTGATACTGAATGAGGATCGACAACCTCTTGTACCACTGATTTAGTTCGCGATCTCCAGCTTAGAAGGAAAAAGGCCAGCAATGGTACTACATAAGCTCCTATATACCATGGTCGCAGGTAAAGCGGTTTTCTTACCTTTTTCAGATCAAGTTTATGAATAATTGGTTGGTCGGCATCTTTTGCCTGCTGGAGTGTATTGTCACCAGCATTGGATAATACCCCGCTTCCCTGATTAATCAAAACCGGAAAAGAGTCAACTACCTGCCGGTATTGAGCTGTCACCGGATCAAAATAGGTGAAGGATGGTTTGATCTTGAATCTGCCCGGCTGATGACCGATGATCAGATATTCAATGATCTTTTCCCCCCGCACTGAATCCGTCGCATTGATCATCTTTTCTTCTTTGATCTTTGGGTCAAAAACTTCAAAACCGGGTGGTAGATCCAAAATCGGAGTCCGGATCGTTTTTATATCACCATTGCCGATGATTTTCATTACAAGAGATATCGCGTCATCTGTGGTAACCTGATCAGGCCGTAAGTTATATTGAACATGAAAATTGCCCACCGCGCCGGAAAAGTCTGCAGGTGCCTGGTCATGAGCTGATTTCACTGATAAGGTGACTCCATTTGAAGTGATGTTTTTTCGCTCCAGGCCAAAAGAAGACAGCAGTCCGCGACGGACGGTTGAACGACTGGACACTCCCACCTGAACGACCATGGGTTCGAGCTCTATTTTGCCCCCCTGTTGCGGAAATACAGCTACCTTCCGGAGAACTTTTGAGCTGTATTCTTTTCCCTGTACCACTTCTTTTAGTACGGGCTCCTTATAAGTATCCAACGCCTGAGCAAAGCAACCTGCATAGTTGCTCTCGGTCAGTATATTGTAGTTCTCGATATTCACCTGGGTATAAATTTTATACCGTATCATGACTTGTTGGCCAATATAGACCTGAGTTGAATCAACCTCCGCCCTGATAAAGATCTGTGAAGCACTTGTTTTAGCCATATCCTCTCCCTTCAGAACTTGCAGACTAACGGGATTTGAAGTCATTCTTTTACCCTTTACAAGGACGGTTGCACCAGGTATGGTGAAATTTCCGGTACGAGTTGCCTGCAACATGTAGCTAAATCCAACGGATTTGGTGCCTACGCCATTGATAAACGATGACCGATAGGATTGCGAAGGACCGCTCAATACTTTGAAGGGACTGAAATCCGGCGGAGTAAAATTTTGGGCATCGGCATTTTCCAGGATAAATTCGACCGAGAAGGTACTGCCATTAACAACCTGTCTGGCATCGGTTTGACTGATAAATCGCACTTGTTGACCCATCAAGAGCAAGGGCAGAAATATTATAAATATTCCAAACAGGTATCTGAACATAGGAGACATTAGATTTTTGTCACCTTCAATTTTTTCTTGGATCTCTCCGGCGGTTCCCGAAGAAAAGGAAAAGTATTCAAGCCCAGTCGGTGATTTCCTTTTTCGATTCTTGAATCCATTGAAATGCCGTCGGGATTAGGCAGGCAGAAAATTTCGATTGGTGGTGTTTCATAATTTTCCTGGTTATCTACTACATAGTAGGCCGGTTCAATAATCACCAAACCGGTATTTTTAGGCTCAATGAAATAACTATAACTGGCTGACTGGGACGCTGCTCCATTAACGATGGTCATGTTTGTCGATTGATTCGGCCCACCGACAACTTTAAAGTCTTCAAATTTGGGAGACTCAAATTGGCCTGAGATATTGTGTGCAGTAAATCGCACCTCAAGGTAATTACCGTAAAGAATAGTGTCGGTGCTGACCTGTACTTCAAATGCCTGAACCTGATCATCTTGTGCCAGCAAGACCAATGGTACACTGACCAACAGAAATGCGGTTAGAAAATTTTTCATTTCACTTGAAATTTTCATTTATAAAAATACCAACGATGAACAACAGTCAAAACTTACCAGTCTTTGCTTTTCTTTTTATCGCCGGCTTCCTTTTTTCTTAATTTCTCCTGTACTTTTTGATCTTCCTCATCAATGATCTCCAGCAATTGCATGGCCTGCTCTTTCGACAATTTTTGTTCTAGTTCCTCCTGTTGTTGTTCCTCGGTGCTGTTTTGGTTAGGTTTTTGTTGTTCTTGCTGGTCCTCATTTTCTGATTGCTGATTCTGAGGCTGATTTTCCTGATTTTGTTCTTCTTGCTGGTCATTTTGTTGTTGCTGCTGTTGTTGTTGCTGCTGCTCTTCCAACTTCATTTCTCGCAGTGCCATCAAAAGATTTTGCTTTGCCTGCAGGTCATCAGGATTAGCAATCAGTGACCTTTTGTAGGCATCAACACTCTGGTCATATTTTTCATTAAGAAAGTGGGCATTACCGAGATTATAATAGGCCTTGGATTTTTGCTTAGGATCGTCAATGAGATCAATTGCCTTTTCATATTGTCTGGCAGCTTCTTCATACCGGTTCTGATTAAAAATAGTGTTTCCCAGATTAAATACACCTTTTTCGTCCGGATCCAGTATAGTGGCTCGTCGATAAGCATCTTCGGCGGCCTCGTATTGCTTCTGATCATAAGACCTATCGGCATCACGACGCAGATCGTGGGCCTGACCCCTGGATTGTGCCCCAGCTAAAAATGGTATTATGCCGAGAAAAACAATCAAAATCTGCCTATCCAAAATCATGTTTTTTCCATTTTCCCGTCCATAAATTATTGGAAAAAATCCACTGAAGTATGATACCTAAAATACCCAATGCAAGGAAAATCTGGAAATAACTTTCATATTCGGTAAACGATCTCTCTTCAAATTCTCTTTTTTCCAAAGCGTCCACTTTTTGATCAATTTCTTGCAGGATATTATTGGAATTAATCAGATAAAAATAATCACCACCACCAGCCTGGGCTACTGCTTGTAACAAAGTTTCGTTAAGCTTGGTTCGTACTGGTTGCCCCTGTTCATCTCTTTTCCAGTCTTCAGTACCCCGTGCTACTATGGGAATGAATGATCCATTTGCAGTCCCTACACCTACGGTAAAGATTATCATTCCTTCCTGATGTGCCAGTTTAGCCATCTCCAGTGCATCCGCATCATGATCCTCACCATCAGTAATGATTACCATGACCCGATGATACTTGTCATCCCTGGTAAACCCATCCTGGGCTTTACGGATTGCATCTCCGATTGTGGTCCCCTGCGTACCGGCCAGTTCAGGACTGGCAGATTGTATAAAGATTTCGGCCGCCGCATAGTCGGCCGTCAATGGCATTTGTAAGTATGCATTACCGGCAAACAGAATAAGGCCAATTCGTTCTCCCCGTAACTGATCAGTAAGCTGGAGGGCAAAGCGTTTGGCCTGATCCAGTCGACTGGGTGCGACATCCTGACAATACATGCTAGTGGAAATATCAAGGGCAATAAAAATGTCTGCGCTCTTCGCGGTCACTTTTTGGCGTTTAGCCCCCCACTGTGGATTAGCCCAGGCAACAATTAAACATATGAAGATAATCAGGCTCAGTACGTGAATCCACTTTTTAGATGGTAAGGGATTATCATTGGTTAAGGTTTCGAGCAAAGAAGCTTCTCCTACTTTTACCGACTGACCCAGGTACCATTTCAACCCCAGCATTAAAAGAATCGCCAGTGGGATGCTTCCCAATAAAAACCATAAATATTCCTGATTTTCAAATCTAAACATACGACTATGGGTAGGTTCGTAATATTGTGATACTCAATACCAGGTGCAAAAGGAACAATGCAAGGCCGATCCGTAAGAACCAGACAAACTCATCGCTGTAGCGTTTGAAGGTTGTGATCTCCCTTTCTGTTTTTTCCAACTGATCAATTTCATTGTAAACCATCTCCAGACCCTGCTCAGAGGTAGCTCTAAAGTATTTACCTCCCGTGACTTCAGCGATTTCATGGAGAAGCTCCTCGTTAATCATCACCCGGGCATAGTCGAAGACATACGAACCATCACTTCTTTTACCCTGAGGGGTTAAAGCCATGCCTTTACTGCCAACGCCAATTGTATAGACCGTGATATCGAGCTCCCTGGCCATTTCTGCAGCGGTATGAGGGCGGATATAACCAGTGTTATTATCACCATCCGTCAGTAAGATGACCACCTTGCTCTTGGCCTCACTATCTTTGATGCGGTTCACTGCGGTAGCCAGGCCCATACCGATTGCAGTACCTTCTTCGAGAAAGCCGCACTGTAGCTGGGCAAGGAATCTCTTAACAATGCGATGATCCGAGGTCAGTGGGCACTGTGTAAAACTTTCCCCTGAAAAGACCACGAGACCGATGCGGTCATCCGGTCTTTTATCGACGAAATCGGACGCCACTTTTTTACTAACCTCCAACCTGTCCGGTTGGAAATCTTTGGCCAGCATACTACTGGAGAGATCCAGTGCCATGATAATGTCAATTCCTTCGGCTGTGACTTCTTCCTCCTTCAGTGACAACTGGGGTCTGGCCAGTGCAATGATCAAAAAGCACAGGGAGAGCAGTTGAAGCACTGGCAGATATCTTAAGGCCTGTACCCGCAGAGAACCTTGGCTTAGGTTTGCAATTGTTTGACTGATGCGGATAGACGTATCCTTTTTCTTTTGCTTATAGAAATACTGATAGTAGAGCATCACCGGTATAAATACCAGTAAGGGCAGAAACCAGGGCTGGTCAAATTCGATCTGGCTTAACAAATCAAACATCTTGATCAGGGAGTGTTTTTCGTGTAGTAAGAACAAAATGTTCTGCCTTTCGCATAAACTGTTCATGCACACCCACATCGGGTTGCGCTTTGGCAAATTTGATCAGATCGGCGATATTTAAAATCTGATCCAAATCCTGAAGAAGTTTTTCGTTTAATTGCTTAACCACCGGATATTGAAGGATCTCGGAGGTTGTTGATTCCAGAGCGGGTATAGCAAACCGTGCCTCTATGTAAGCCCGGATGATGTGAGTCAGTTCAGATTGATAATCCTTGATTTTGCCTTGTTGCCAGAGTTTTTTGTCGCGCAGTTTTTCCAGATCGGTCAGCGCTATCTCATCGGGTGGAATGGGGATTTCAACAATAGTGGGTTCGGGAACCGTTTTTTTCTTTCGAAGGAAAATCAAGCCGATGAGAAGTAATCCTACGACAAGAGCAACTACATAAGGTATGGCATCTCTGAATTTGAAAGGTTCTCTGAGGATGGGTTTGATGGGTGCCAGACCGGTTGAATCGATAGTTATGCCACTCACTTCCATTACAAGATCATTGGAGTATGTCGTATCTCTCCCCAGGTTGGTTTCGAAAGTCAATTCCAGAGGAGGGAGTTTGATATATCCGGTATCAAAAGCAACTATACGGATCATTTGATAGTAACCATCTGCCCTTTCATTCAGCCATTGCTGGGAAGTTAAGGTCTCAATGCCCAGGTCTTCCCATTCAGCAAAAGAAATGGTATCCGGACTAAAATCCGTTGAACCGATCGCTCTCAGATGTAGCCATCTCTGATCTCCAAAGAGTAAATTGTTACTATCAATCGTACACTCAAAGGATATCTGTGTCGAAGCCATCTGACTGATTAGGAGCATAAAAGTGATCGTGATGCTGTATTTCATCACTTCGACCTTTTTTTAAAAAAGCGGTGAAGCGCCAGTATGTATG
>JBGTCB010000785.1:0-5386 GCA_041748995.1 Saprospiraceae bacterium
ATACCGGGCAAAAACGTTGGCACCTCCTACCCAGATCGTACCGTCTTTTGTTTCGAAAAAATAGGAGGTTTCGAGATAGACATTTTTTAGAGAAATCAATTCGTACTTCTCCAGAACCGGGTGGTTCCCATTGAGGTCATAACAGTAAATAAGCGGGGTATGCTGTGGCCATGACTGCAGCCAAAGCCGGCCCTTTTGATCGAAATGAAGATGGTAGGGTGAGTAAATATTGCCGGTTTCAGGGATAGGACTCGGTTCCAGTGTATTTTCCTGATGGTTCCATTGGCCGGCATTGGTGCGAAAACGGTAGAGGCCCAGGTTGTCAAAACCGATCCAATAATCACCGGTACCTGGTTGCTGGATTAGGCTTGCTATTCTCCAGAATTCCCCGGGAACAGAAGAAAATCGAAAACTGGCAAATTCCCCCTTCTCTTCGCTCCAGATGAGTAATTCTTTTCCTCTGTTCAATAGAAAAATATTTCCCCAATCGTCGATGATCAGTTTTCTTTCCAGCCCGCGATAGGGGTTTTCCGGGTCGGAGCGTATTGCTACTTCCCTGAAGAGGAATTTCCTGGTGTCAAATATCCCTGCCTTTCCATCATCCAAGAGGACCCAGAGACGGTTTTTACGATCAAGAATGAGTTGGGATATGGGATTGGAAGGTAAAGATCCCGGATCTTCCGGATTGTTTCGGAAAGAAAGAAAACGGTGACCATCGTAGCGCTGTAATCCATCTGTACCTCCGATCCAGATAAAACCCTGGTCATCATTGGTCACCGCATTGATCTGATTGGAGAGAAGACCATTATTGATGGTTATATGGGTGAACGAATAGTGGATTTCCCCGGCATAGCCGAAGTTGCAAAACCACATCATAGCCATGAAACCAAGGTACCTACCCAACCTTAATACTTTTCATCCTTAAAATTATGCAAAGACCGTAAGATATGGCCGCAATTTATCCTTCGCTTTCCCCATTTCATCCATCTTTTTGAGCACTTCATTGTGAGATGGATTTTATGGTTATATATTAGCGGTTGTTTTAGAAATCAGGGTCAGGCCGGACAATCCATCGGCAGTGGGTTTTAGATAATAGAGATAGAAACCGCTGATAAAGGGAGAATTTAGTCAAATTTTGTTGATAAAAATTGTCTGGCAGGTTCCCCAAATCCGAATATATGTATGGTATGCAAAAACTTCTTCTGGTGTCCCTGATGCTGCTCGCTTTCACTGATTGCCATGTGCGTGATACTCAGGCGACTACGGTAGCTACCACGCTGACGGAGCCAACCGGTAGTGACAATCTGGCATATCAATGGGGCAGAATTGCTCTCGAAGCCACTGCCAATGATACCGAAAAATTCAATCCCCGGCCTACGATTACTTCCCGGTATCTGGGTCTGATCTTTATCGCGGTATTTGATGCATGGTCACGATATGATCAGCATGCGAATCCCGTTTATCTCCGGGATGTACCCCGAAAGCCCCTTACGGAGCAACAGCTTGAAAATAAGGAAATTGCGATAAGTTATGCCGCATATCGCACGATGAGTGAGTATTTTTATTCGGACAGTCTTCTTTTTCGGGATTTTATGAAGAAACTGGGTTATGATCCTGAAAATAATTCACTCTCACCGGATACTCCTGAAGGTATTGGTAACCTGGCAGCGAAAGCGGTCATCGAAGCGAGAAAAGGAGATGGTGCTAACCAATATGGGGAAGAAGCAGGCTCAGACAATCAACCTTACCATAACTATGTGGGTTACCAACCGGTTAATACCGTAGATAAGAATGTAGATCCCAATCGTTGGCAACCGAAGTATTTTGCGGATGGGAAGGGTGGAAGATTTGCTCCGGCATGTTTGACACCTTATTGGGAGCGGGTAGCCCCGGTAGCTCTCAAGTCTGCTGATCAGTTCAGACCAGGTCCACCTCCCATGGTTGGTTCAGAACAATTAGAGTCAGAGGTCAGAGAAGTTATTGAAATGCAGGCAAATCTGACTGATGAACAGAAAGCCCTGATTGAATTTATGCGGGATGGCCCCAAATCGGTACAGCAAGCCGGTCATTGGTTGATGTTTGCCCAGAATGTTTCACGCAGAGATAACCACACTCTTGATGACGATGTCAAAATGTATTTTCTCAACCAGGTAACCGCCATGGACGCCTTCATTGCAAGTTGGGATTCAAAAATGTATTACGATTATGCCCGGCCTTATGCTCTGGTACATCAGTATTATGAGGAACAGGTGATTAAGGCCTGGGGAGGTCCCGGACGGGGCATGGTCGACCTAAAAGGACAGGAATGGCGTCCTTATTCTCCGGAGACATTCCTCTGTCCTCCCTTTCCAAGTTATGTATCCGGTCATAGTACGGTCAGTGGAGCATGTGCAGAAATACTTCGACTTTTTACCGGTAGTGATACATTCGGTGAGAAGGTAAAGTTGATACCCGGAGCTTTGACAGAACCAGAAAACATAGGTGATACCGTGGTTCTTGAGTTCTCGACTTTTACCGAAACAGCTGATATGGCAGGATTATCCAGGGTTTTGGGTGGATACCATATTCAGGCTGACAATGTCGCTGGATTGCAGCTGGGCAGGGATGTCGCCGGTGAAGTCTGGAAGTTTTATCAAAACCATATCGGTAGTCAGGTTAGCGCAAATTAAAGAAGGTTGCGGAAGGATATAACTCCACTTTCCGACTCATTTTTACAATTTGTACATGTGATAATCTGATTAGTATGCCAAAAAAAGTACTATCTTTCCCCTGTAGCATTTTATCCTTAAGATAAAACTAACAGAGCGATTTGTATTGGATTCAGAAGCATTTAGTGATCTTAAGAGTACTGATCGTAATAGTACTCGCTTCATTCATAGTCAGTAATGGTCTGGCTGGTTATAGTCTGATTTCTAAATCGACTATAGATCTGGTCAATTCCCCGGACGCTACAGACGAGAATGAGAAAGAAAAAGAACAGAGTAAATCCGAAAAGGATCCGGAAATTAAAGTTGATTTGCGGTCACATCTCTGGAAACTAGCTTATTCCTGGTCTCTCGACCAGAAATCCTCAGATCAGGACTTCCACAGCAGTCACATCCGGGAAACTCCAACTCCACCTCCTAAGGGTTTGCATTAATTACCTCAATCTAATTGAGGTTGGTTGTATTAATC
Organism: Saprospiraceae bacterium; assembly: GCA_041748995.1. GTDB lineage: Bacteria > Bacteroidota > Bacteroidia > Chitinophagales > Saprospiraceae > JABDMH01. The sequence continues at coordinate 3,175 of JBGTCB010000785.1, forward strand.
AAATTCTTAATGTAAGTGGTCTTTCCAACGAGTTAGTTGTAATGGATTCTTGAAAGGCCATATTTCTAAAATATGATAATGGAGTCAGTCAGTAAAGTTGATAATTCACTGGCACAAACCAGTGAAACACAGGCCAGTATCTCACCTGGTATTGCGTTGGAAATGTTAAAACTAGGTAATCATCGATTTCTCAGGGGAGAAAAATTACAACGAAATTTTGTTCGGCAGATCAGTAAAACTTCTGGTGGACAATTTCCTTTTGCGGTTATTTTAAGTTGTATCGATTCAAGAGTTCCTACGGAAGTCATTTTTGACCAGGGAATCGGTGATTTGTTTAATGCCCGGATTGCTGGTAATTTTCTAAACCTGGATATTCTTGGTAGTCTGGAATTTGCCTGTAAAATAGCCGGAGCCAAATTGATAGTCGTCATGGGTCATACCTCTTGTGGAGCTATCAAAGCGGCATGTGATCAGGCAGAAATGGGGCACATCACTCAGATGTTGGCGAAAATTCGACCGGCAGTTCAGGCAACAAAACACGGGGCAGATGAAGACACTTCAAGTAAGAATATTGAATATGTAAATCGGGTGGCTTTAAAAAATGTCGAGCTGGTGATTGGAAAGATCCATACGGAGAGTGAAATACTGCATGATTTATATAAAAATAAAAAAATCGATATTGTGGGCTCAATGTATGATGTAACTTCGGGTAGTGTCAAATTTTATAACGACATATGGCATGCACCAGAAAATCTAGTCGTCAACTGAAGTCGATTAATGTCGCCATTTGAAGCAGGTGTTCTGCCTCAGAATGGCATCTACTTCAGATGAAAAATGGTCTTTAGAGGTATGGCTTGACAGATGTTATGACTCATGAGGACTTTGCCTCAGAGAATAGTGTAATGAACTAAATTAAGTAATTGGTAATGAAGAAATTAGGTTTGGATTTTTCGCATTTTAAGGGTGATCTCTTTGGAGGGATCACTGCCGGTATCGTGGCCCTTCCGCTTGCCCTGGCCTTTGGTTTGCAATCAGGTTTGGGTGCGGCAGCTGGTCTTTATGGTGCCATCTTTATCAGTTTCTTTGCTGCTTTATTTGGAGGCACAAATACTCAGATATCGGGCCCAACCGCTCCGATGACTGCAGTCAGTATGGTGATCATAGCGGGAATTGTTGCTGCTAATGATGGGAATTTGGAAAGGGCTTTACCTTCGATCCTTATGGTCTTTTTACTGGCCGGACTTATTCAGGTCGGATTGGGTCTGATGAAAGTAGGTCAATATATTCGATATATACCTTACCCGGTTGTGTCAGGTTTTATGACTGGAATTGGAGTCATCATCATCATTACTCAAATTCTTCCTCTTTTGGGTTATTATCCAAAGGATGATACGGAGTATGTCCGTCAATTCATACCTAAAGCGGAGGAAGTTCTGCTGGATCGAATTTTGCGTGAAGAAGCTGCCGAGGAAATTTTGGTGTTGGAGGATTTTCAAGAGACCGTTCGTCGCGCTGGCGAAATCGGAAGGGAAGAGATCGACATGGAGGCAGAGAGTCTGGCTTCGAATAATGCTTCCGGTGTAATCGGATCATTAAAAGTGTTGGGAAGAGCAATTTCCAATATTAATCTGATCGATCTCATTTTAGGACTTCTGACCATATTTATCATTTATGGATTCAAAAGGATTACCAAAGCAGTACCCAGCACCCTGGTTGCCCTGATTTTGGTTACGATAATCGCCGTTTTGTTTATTCCGGATTACCGGACTATCGGGTTAATTCCCAGTGGTTTTCCTATACCTAAATTCGACATGCTGTTGAATTTCAGCTTTGCATCGATTAGTCCATACATTTTCGCCGCAGCATCTCTGGCGACTTTGGGTGCGATTGACTCTCTACTAACATCGGTGGTGGCAGATAATTTGACAAAGACCAAACACAATCCGAACAAAGAATTGGTCGGTCAGGGTATTGGAAATTCGATTGCTGCCCTTTTTGGAGGTATACCGGGAGCCGGCGCCACCATCCGTACCGTGGTGAATATTAATTCGGGAGGTAAAACTAAACTGTCAGGAATGACTGCCGGGCTTCTATTATTGGTGGTTCTGTTGTCATTGGGACCTCTGGCTTCCATGATTCCGGCTGCGGTTCTGGCCGGTATATTGGTGACGGTGGGTATTGGAGTCATGGATTATAAAGGACTCCGGCATAT
>JBGTCB010000786.1:0-10081 GCA_041748995.1 Saprospiraceae bacterium
TAATCCAAACAATCTTCATCACACGTAAATCGCTTACTAAACTCCAAAATGTTAACTCCATTAAACATATTTTCCATCATTCATTGATTTTGTTACTGTAATTAAGCAACTTACAGTGCAACGAATGTGCATTATTCAATATTAAAAATATAGTTTTTGATCTTGGCGGAGTATTGATCGATTGGAATCCGAGGTATCTTTTTACTGAAGTGATTGAAAACCATGACGAACTAGAATTTTTTCTAACTGAAATCTGTTCCAGTGATTGGAATGAGGAACAGGATGCTGGTCGGTCCCTCTCCGAGGCCACCCATCTACTAACTAATCAATTTCCCCGGTTCCGTAAAGAAATCGAAATGTATTACGGAGAATGGGAGAAGATGCTCAAGGGTCCTATCCATATCAATGTAGACATTTTTAATCGATTACGCAAATCAGGTTGGTACCGTTTATTCGCTCTGACCAATTGGTCGGCCGAAACGTTTCCGGTTGCACTGAAAAGATTTTCTTTTCTACATGAATTTGAAGGTATTTTAGTTTCAGGCATTGAAAAGATTCGCAAACCGCAGCCCGAATTTTATCAGTTGATGCTCGACCGGTTTAAGATCAACCCTTCGGATACTCTCTTTATCGACGATAACTTCAGGAATATCCAGGCAGCTCAGGAAATGGGTATCCTGGCCATTCATCTGCCTGAAGGAGTTTCCCTGAAAGAACAACTTGAAAAATTTTCAATCAGATTGCCATCCTGAAGTCATTCTACTCAATTCTGAACTAAGGGCGTCGTGCCCCCCCCCTTACATTGAACTTTAAAAGATAAATACAGAATGTCCGGGTATCCCATAGAAGAACTTATTCGGTATCTCATAAATGGATCGTGTTTACCTAAAAAAAAAGTTTTACTTTAGGACAAACAAAATGTCTAACCATGAGTCCTCTTGCTGCCGAGATAATCGGGACGATGATCCTTATTCTTATGGGTAACGGAGTTGTCGCCAATGTGGTGTTGAATCAGACAAAAGGCCACAATTCAGGTTGGATTGTCATTACGTTTGGTTGGGCACTGGGAGTTTTTATTGGCGTCGTAATTGCTCAGGGAAGCAGCGGTGCTCATCTGAATCCAGCGGTGACTCTTGGTTTGGCTCTCGTGGACAAATTTGCATGGAGTCAGGTTGCAGGTTACATAGTGGCACAGATGATAGGTGCAGCCCTGGGCACAACAATGGTTTGGATTATCTATAAAGACTATTATGCAAAAACAGAGGATCCGGGCTCGAAACTGGCAACCTTCTGCACCTCTCCGGCAATCCGAAATCCTTTGTCAAATTTCATATCGGAAGTAGTAGGTACTTTTGTTTTGATTTTTGGTGTTTTGTACATCGTGGGTCCCAATTTTAAACCCGCTCTGGATACCGCACCACCGGGTTTAGGCAGTTTAGGTGCTCTTCCAGTTGCACTTATCGTATTGGGGATCGGGTTATCTCTGGGAGGAACTACAGGCTATGCCATTAATCCTGCCAGAGATCTGGCACCTCGAATTATGCATCAGATCCTTCCGGTGTCCGGGAAAGGGTCCAGTGACTGGGGATATGCCTGGGTTCCTGTTCTGGGTCCGTTAGTAGGAGCAGGTATCGCTGCCCTGCTCTTTCTGAGCCTTTGAAATTTTAACCGGGATTATTCATAGAGTTTCGTCATGAAAGGCAGAAGTGCAATAAATACGGGTGCTCCAGCGGTTTTTGAGGGCATGAATGAGCGATTTGTGCCTTTAAGGCACAACGAAGATCTGGTAGATCTTCGAGCGAATGAACCGCTCGCGGATGGGAAAGCATGGTCACAATCATGGCGAGCATCAAAAATCGGTGATGTGCCCGTATTTGAAGCAATGCTGCCTTGTAATAGAAAGTCTAATGCATTATCCCGGTTTAACCAAATCAATCAATCTGAGTATTTCAACAGCCTCCTAGAAAATTTCATTTAGAAATTTAATGTCGTTTGATTTTTGAAAAACAATATCCTCACATCCGTTAAAACGGGCATAAGATTGAATGGCTTTCTGAAATTTATCCGGAGAAATTCTATTGTAATTTGATCCTTCAAAATGTAGATTTCTGACAATTAATCGTCCTTCACTACGATCTGCTTTGGCATCCATCCGGCCAATGAATTGATCTCCATAAAGAAGGGGCAGACAAAAATAGCCGTACTTCCTTTTTGGTTGGGGCACATAACATTCGATTTGGTAATCATAATTGAAAAAATTAAGTAACCGGTTTCGCTGAATCGTCAGATTATCAAAAGGAGAGAGAATATGTACCTGATTAGAAAGACGGCCGGAAAATTCAGAAAATGATTTATCTGCATAATAGTCGAGGTTTTCCAGACCATCAACTTTAATCCTGACTAATTGTCCATTATCAACTTTCTCCATAATGACTTTTTCCACTACGGGTTTAATATTTTTTCTCAGATATGTGATCTCTCCAATCGTGGCCAGCCCCAATGATTTCATATACCGCTCAATTAAATAACCAGCGTATTCTTCCTGTGTCGGTTCGCTGGTATTGATATGAATTGGAATAACATTCTCCGGAATGTCATAGATTTTCTGAAATCCGCTGCGACCAACTGTCACCAGGCTTCCTTGAAAAAATAAACGCTCCAAAGCCAGTTTCGCGGGTTTCCAATCCCACCAGCCCTCACTTTTTCGTATCCGGTCACCTTCAAAATCCCGGGCCATCAGAGGGCCATCCTCTTTCACCCGGTCATAGACTTTTTGCATGAGTTGTTTGTCAGATTTCGGCCACGGATCGCGCTGCTCAGCAAAATATTTTTTTATCGGCAGCGTATACCGGTAATCCTCCATGGGTAAATATGCCGCAGCATGTGACCAATATTCCAGGACTCTCTTATCCGCCTGAAGTTTTTCCAGCCACTGATTCTGGTAGCCTGATACCCGGGTTGCCAAAATATGATGATGAGCTCGCTCAACAACCGAGATCGTATCGATTTGAACATAGCCCAGGTAGTCAATAGTCCGGTAGACGGCATTTTTTCCATTCCCAAATGGATTCCGTTGATTTAATCCGGCAGCCTGTAAGATCAGACGTCGGGCATTTTTTATAGAAAGTTTCATTCCGGCACCAGATATATCCTTTGGTCAACCACCGATTCGATTTTATTCCTGGAGTAGAAAAGCGGAAAATATTGATCATTTGCCCATAATTCAAACAGGTCCTTATAATGCCTAGTATCCGGATTGCCGGATTGACCCGGAGCGTTAATTGCCAGGGTTCGATCCCAGTCTTCCGTATCTACAATTATCTTAAAAGTAGCCCCGGATGATTGATTGAGATTATTACCGGTATTCCCAACCGTAGCACCGGAGCCTCCGCGTGGAACAGGACCCACATTGAGTTTGTCCTGAAGATCATCACTAATCAGGGCACCCAATGCATGGTTAATCTTTACATGTTTGTACTGTTCCTGACCATATTGCCAGGCAGACATATCTTGACCAAATTTCTCTTCCAGTCTCCCGACCGCTGCTTCCAAACTATTCATCAGTATTGCATCCCTGGCGGAGATGGGATCAGAACCAAAGTCCCCATCGGGAAAAGTCAGGAAATCGATGAGTTTCTTAAATTGGAGTGAACCCAGATACTTTTGCGCTATTTCAGGAACTTTGAGATCGAATATTTTAGATTTCAACCCTATTTCCCATTCATGATAAATGGTAGCCTCTATAGATTCAATATCCATTTTGAAGTTCCACGTCAATAACATTTTTCTCGCTTGCTCTACTGAAGGGTCCTGGCTTTGCAGAGGTCTCAGCATGGGGATCAGCGTCCTTGCCGGTATCGTCAAATGATCATTTTGAATAGCTGCCATGTCCGTCATCGTCATTTTACGGTTGCCGCCGAAAAGTTCAGCAATCCGGTCTCCTCTAACGGGATCCGCCCATTTATAACCGATGGCTTCCGGATATAGATAGTCCGGTTGAGTCAGGTTTTCATTGGCTGTGATGATCATCCCGGAGGGTGGATTGAAGAGATGGGGTTTCTTTTTGATTTCCAGATAGCCACTCCACTCGTGAGTGCCGTCACCCGGTACCGGTACCAATCCACTAAATTGATTGCGGATGGGCGCTATTCCAACGGATTGCCACCCGATATTACCAGCCGGATCCGCCCAGACCATATTTTCACCCGGTATATGACTATAATTGCAAGCTTCCCTAAATGTTTCAAAATCAATGCTTTGATTCATTCTAAGGCTCCCAAGATAAGGTGAACCACCCGTTTCTAACCAACCACAATGTACTGCATATCCTATTTTTGCCTCAGCATCCTGATATACAACCGGGCCATGGACAGTGTACTTCAGATCCACGATTTCAGGCGATCCATCTTTTACGGGAATTGTATCAGAAACCACCTTCATATTGAACCATTTATCCTGATGCCAATACTGGTTAGAATCGTCCGGATTTAACCGGTAAACACAGAGATCTTCCGCATCTGTACTAAAAACTGTAAGACCCCAGGCTCCATAATCATTATGTCCGATCGAAATACCAGGAATTTCGGGTTCTCCACCTCCGATGACATTCCATCCCGGACCAACCAAATGAGTCATATATCGCAATGACGGGATCGCCAGGGTCCGGTGTGGATCATTGGACATGATCGGATATCCACTTTGGGTGCGATCTCCACTTAGTACCCAATTGTTGCTTCCGAGATTACTGGTTTCCTCCCAAAGCATCGATCTTCGGTAGCTTTCAGGCTGAGGTTCTGAGTTTAGTTTCCCATCATGCAGACCTAAATCTTCTGCACTAAACCTCACCGGTTTGCGATAAGCTTTATAGAGCTCCAAAATGTCATTGAGCAGATGGGCACCGTCTAGCTTTTCATCCAGTTTCAACACGGGGTCAAATGGATGGAACCAAATAATATCCCGCACTTTCTCTTCTCCGATCAGGTACACCATACGTCCGATATCCAACTCATCTTCGATATTCCCCAATAAACCCTGGTGCCTGGAAATGACCACTTCAGGAGTCCATTTCTGAGGTATGATCTTAAGTAATTTGAACTCGAGAGGCAATTGATCCGGATTTTCATTGATCCAATCGATATAGGCATTAATACCTTCAACAAAAGAAGTGATAATCAAACTGCCTTTGGGATGGTAATGACTCATTTCCTCTTCCATATCACCCCGGAACATAAAGAGCCTGGTGCCGATATCCCTTTTCAATTCTTTTCTTCCCAGTATTTCGGCAACCGTACCGGTAGCCTGACGACGCCAGATCTCAAACTGAAACAAACGATCACGGGCAGCATTAAAACCCTGGGCAAAAAACAGATCGCTTTCGGTATTGGCGTATATATGCGGCACTCCCCAGACATCAATGATGATTTCGACCGAATCAGATACCCCGGTCTGCCAGATCTGGGCATGAATACAGATTGGCCAAAATGCCAAACAAAATAGTATAGATTTTTTCATGGTGACCGGGTCCTTATTTCCGAACCATAAATTACTCAACTTTGAGAAATATAAGGCAGTTGATGTCATTTCAATAAATGCGCAATAGCTAAACTAAAATGAAAGCACCAAAAGCAGACAGATTTGGTGTCGCTGGTTTCATCCCCGACGACAACATTTTCAACCTTAGGAGGGTGTTGTAACTGACTGAGGATCAACAACGTCAGAAACGACGAGAACGACTGGGAGCTTCTTACTAAAAATATAGTCGGATAAATATCAGCGCAAATTGGGTATTTCAACAATCTCCTAATTTCTTAAGGTTTTCTCAAAGAGTCTGAATATCCGCTTATACTCATCAGTCCAGCTGCTCGATTCGACAAACCCGTGATCTTCCATAGGGAAAACAGCCAGTTCCCAATTTTCTTTACCAAATTCAATAAATCGCTGTGACATCCGGACTACATCCTGAAAATGTACATTTCGATCTACCATACCATGCAACATGAGCAAATCTCCCTCTAAACCTTTTGCATGGTAAATAGGAGAACTGCGATAATAGGCGATGCTGTCTTCAAGGGGAGTATTTAAAATATTAGAAGTGTATCCATGATTGTAATGTGCCCAATCGGTGACACTGCGAAGTGCCGCCCCACACCGGAATGTACCAGGACTTGTACACAGTGCCATCAATGTTATAAACCCACCATAGGATCCTACATAAATACCCAACCGATCGGGATTAATACCCTCTTCTTCAACCAAATACGCAGCTCCATCAAGCTGATCATCCAGATCCTTACCTCCCATAAACCGGTATATAGCCGTCCGCCAGTCCCGTCCGTAACCGGCACTTCCCCGGTAATCAATATCCAATACCGTGTACCCATGATCCGCCAGAAAATTGTGAAACATAAATTCACGGAAATAGCTACTCCAATACTTATGAACATTATGCAGATAGCCGGCTCCATGGACAAATATGACAGCAGCTCCATTTTTTCTCTTCCTCTCCGGTTTATAAATTCTTGCTGGAACCATCACTCCATCTCTGGCTTTGAAGTGAATAATTTGGGGATCTCTCCAGGCGTAGTGCTTAAATGCTTCCGTTGTACTGGCAGTAATGACCTACATTTCCGCTCCCGGTTTATTTTCCATCCAGAATAATTCGGTAGGTTGATTACTATATGAATAAAGTATGGCTAATTTTTCTTCATCCGGTGAGATAAAAACCTGATTATCTCCCGCCCGGGATGTCACCTTTGTCATTTTACCATCTTCTGCAGACAAATGATAAAAGTGATGCTCAAATGGATTTTCCTTATTGGAATAAATAAAAAAGGTCTTCTTATCCAGGGATAAAGAAGCATCTAAAATTTCAAAATTACCCTGCGTCAATGCCTCGGTTTTTCCATTTTCAAAATGATAGACATAGATATGGGAATACCCGGTTTTCTCGGATTGAAACCACAACGTCTCTTCGTCGATAAATCCAATATTACCGGTGCTCATATTCGAGCCACCTATACCGGGTCCTCCGATCCAGGCTTCATCACGCTGATGGTCAATGAGGTTCAAACTGCCATCCTCCAGACTTATCTCCATAATCCAACGGTCTTTATTATCCTGGGATCGAATAACCACCACTGAATGAGTGCCATTTTCACTAAACAAAGGGCTTAGTATGACAACCGGTCTCGGTTTTTCAAAAGTATCGACATCTGCTTCGGTTCCCTTGTAATAGTCTTTCATAAAATCAGGCTTGAGATAAATACCGGGAATTTGCTTCACATCGATTTCCAACAGGGTGTCTCGTAGCCTATTGTATATAACTGTTTTATAAGTGGGCTCCTTCCCTCCTACTTTTGACCTGGTATATCCACTATCAGTGACATAATCCGGCACCAGTGTCGGATCAGGAGGAACCGGAGTCTGCCGTTGGAATATAATGCATCTGAGATCCGGATTAAAAGATATATTGCTCAGGATATCTTTGTTGAGATAGATCTCTTTTGGTCTTTGAGGTTCAAATTTCTTTTTCTTTTCTTCCTCAAATTTGTCCTCTGCGTCTCTTTGTCGAATAATCTCAAAATATTCCAACTGATCTCTCTTTAACCACAATTTCTTATCATTTAATTCGTCATCCGGTTTTTCGCTGCCTTTTTTACATTGAGTGAGTTGCTCAATCACACCATCAGCCAGGGACCAGGTATATAGATTGTCATTCATTTGAAATACAATTTTACTCTCATCTCCTGAAAATCCCCGGGCAATTTCATGCTGTAAAGTATTGGTTATTTGTTTAACGGACCCTCCTGGTAATTCCTGTAGAAAAAGATCCCCATTTTTGTGAAACAGTCTTTTTTTCCGGTCCTTACTATAAATACCAGAGGCAGGCACCTGATTCATGATTTCCTGATCGGATAATAACCTTGGTGTTTCAGAACCAAGCACATACTGATAATTTTCCGTGCCCGGCAGGCTATCCCTGTTCCATTCAAAATAAATGGTTTTACTATCAGTTGACCAATACACTCCTTCCGGCAGATGACCCACAAAATCTGCACCTTTCATAATATCTTCAAGGGCGAGAGTTGACTGAGCCGGGGTCAATTGTACAATTAAAAGGAGGAGAATAGGAGCCAGGAATTTCATTTGTTGTGGTATTACGGTATTATGGTGTTTTGGTTTTGTGGTGTTGTGGTTTCTTCCGGAGAAATGGGATAATCAGCAATTATACTCTTATATCGCATTGAATGGTGTGATGTGTGATGGTGTGATGTGTGATGGTGTGATGGTGTGATGTGTGATGTGTGATGGTGTGAGGGATGAATACTTCTAAAATTCAACGGTAAAACCACCAAAATAATGACGTCCGGGAGCGGCTTCGTAATATCTTCCACCAAAAGCATTAATCCTTATATTATCAAAATATTCGACATCAGTCAAATTGCGGATGCCGGCATGAATCTTCAATTTAGTTTGATTAAAATCAAAGTTCCAACCACCTCTGAGGTGAATTAAACCATAAGCTTCTGTCATAGCCGAATTCTGGTCATTTGCGAAGATTTCTCCAACCGAAGAAAAATCGACAGCAAAAAATCCGCCTTTGGTTTTTTCATAAACAAATCCAAGATTTCCAAAATGTTTCGGTATACCGCTGATAAAATTTCCAGACAGATCCTCACCATTGAGGTCATACTCGGAAAATTGAAAATCAGAATAGGTATAGGAAGCCAGCATCCGAAAATGATCGGACAATTTTCCATTGGCGGCTATTTCAATACCGTTTCGATTGGATGCTCCGGCATTACGGTAGAATAAACGACCGGGAAAATCTTCCAACTCATAGGGCAACAATTCATTTTTCAAATCGATATGAAATCCGGTCAGCTGAAAAAACCAACCCCTATAGATACTCTTATACCCCAGTTCATAATGATTAGCTAACTGTGGATTCAACGATGTATTAAATCCACCGGAAGCGTCCGGGCTGTTGGATAACTCAGAAAGTGCGGGAGTCTCAAAACTATGACCTACCATTCCAAATACATAGTTTTGATTTGCAAATTGATAATTGATTCCCAGTGAGGGGCTAAAATGTTCCCAGTTAATTTTTCCACTTTGATCACCGTCTGCAAGAAACTTATCCTCTGCTTTTACATTTAACAGATCCAATCGGGTATTTAAATCAATGTTTATCTTTTCACCAATTTTTAAATTCTGCAATAAATAAAATCCGATCATAGCAAAAGTCTCATCCTGCTCAAAAATGAGGTCCGTAACTTCACCATTCTGGTTATTATTTCTCGATCTGGCATCCGTTTGATTTTCTGTTTCTCCTCCTATCAATAGACGATACCGGTTATTCTCTAGTGTATACTGACCATTCAGACCGGTGAAATTACGCTTAAACCGCACTGCACCTCCGCGATTGAAAGGAAGCAGGTTTTCAAAATCGCGATTGATGTAATACGTTTTAGCTTCAATGAGCTGGTTGGGAGCCAGCTGATGCTTGAAACGCAAGCCACCGGTAAATTGGGTTATCGCTTCACCCGCTTTAAATGTCAGATTTTGTGCCCTGGCCTTTCTGCGGTCCATCATCACATCCTCAAGAGTGATAGCACCAGCATCCTCGGCTAGTGGGCTATCAGTAAATTGACCCAGGAATTGCCATTCAGTTTTGTCTGTACGGTAGGTTAGCCGGCTGTTCAAATTCAGATTGCGGACACCACTATAATCGCGATAGCCATCCAGTGAAAGCCGGTCTGCACCTAGTTCAAAAGTCCAACTATTTAGGACTTTTGCCAAATTTACATTAGTTCGTAGAAGACCAAAGGAACCGGCCATGACCTTCATTCGCACCAGGTCTTTATACGGTACCGGAGTTGAGAGGCTGATAGCTCCTCCTGAAGCATTTCCGTAGAGACCACCTACCCCACCTGTCATCACCTCGAGACTTCCCAGACTCTGCACATCCAATTGATCAAGTTGTGTCTGTCCATCCGGAGTTGTTGCCGGAATCCCGTCAAGAAGGACTTTGATTCCCCGGACTCCAAACGCAGCCCTTGAACCAAAACCACGGATCGCT
>JBGTCB010000787.1:0-1694 GCA_041748995.1 Saprospiraceae bacterium
AGCAATGGCAAGCCCCACACCAATGGATGTAAAACTTTTACTGACGGAAAACATGACATGCTTCAAGTCTTTCCCATAGGGACTCCACCATCCTTCTGAAATAATTTTTCCGTGACGCAGAATAAGAAAACTGTGAAGTTCATTCGGGCCCCTATCAACAGCATCAAGAAACTTCAGGATACCTGCCGAAGATACGCCCTCTGCTTCCGGTGTGCTTACGGGAAGCGAGTTACCTAGATAGTCTTTGTTCTGAGCGGAATTATATGTGCTGCAGAAACAAAGCAGGATTGTCATCAAAAGCGCTTTGCGAATCACTTGGATCAGGTTTTTCATAAGTTGCAAATTGAATTTAAATCATAAAAATCAATGCTCTGTCTGGCCATCTTGCCATCAACGTTTTGCATTTAAATAGGTACATGAACGAAGTGGAAGGTTAAGCCCACTTCCTCCGGAACTGTCTACCGTTGTGGTACTAAATTAGGAAACGAATTTTGAACCGGCAACATATCATCCCGTATTTACTTAAACACGATATTGCTACGTTCGAATGATGACCGTAATGATTTTAGTTCGTTCCATCATCAAAATCATATATATTGGGTAGAATCATCACTGATCACTTAATTACTAAAAATGAGTATCCGAGCCTTAATCCTGCTTTTGACCATATTTTTCTTCAATTCAATTCAGGCACAAGTAATCAATGTGAATGAGAGGAAGGACGAAAGAAAGGGTAAACACTACCGGTTTCCTGAATTTCAGGAAGGGATCATCAAACGGCAAGTAGGTGACCCCAGCAAGGCCCAATTGAATTACAATCTACTCACAGAAGAACTGATCATCGATCTGGATCGAACCAAAATTGCCTATAAACCTGTTGGTCCGGGTGAGCGAATCACGATCAATAACATCGACTTCTTGCCAATAGAGGGTATGATTTATGAAGTGTTGGTTGATGGAGAGGTCACTTTAGTTGTACACCGAAAACAGACCATGGAACGTGCCGGTCAAGAAACTGGTTTAGGAAGAACTTCAAATACCTATTCCAGCAATACAAATACCTACAGCAGCGAGCCTGAATTTTTACCCACTTTAAAAGATAAGGAAATCCTCTATCAGTTAATCCTGCCCGGTAACTTTGGACTGATGGATGCCAACTCCTATTATATTCTGATGAAAAATGAATTGATTCCTTTTCGGAAGTTAAAGCAATTGGAAAAGGTGTTTCCGAAAATGGAAAATCAGATTAAAGAATATGTCAAAAAGGAAAAAATTAAAATTGACCGGGAGCAGGATTTGATCAGAGTGATAACATTTTGTAGTAATGCTAATTCCCAGCGATAATATTCACGAGTGATATTAGGCTTATATAGGGGCACCTCTATTAACCCCGTTCATGGTAAAAACCCGTGCTCAGCGCTATTGGCTTACTTGATCCCCTCCCTGGAAAGCCACCTGCAGACAGGTTTCTTAGCAGGCCTTGGCAGGTACGACGATTTATGACTTCAGAATCAACTTGAAATATTTCAATGCTTCTAATTAGATCAAGGCCAAATAAAGATAAAAATTGCTCATTACGCATCGTTGAAGAATTGGATCTTGCGGGCCGGGATATCGTCTTATGGTAAATATGATTACTTTTGTGTTAGTAAAAAAGTGGAAAAATGATGAAGAGGCTTGTAATATCATCGCTT
>JBGTCB010000788.1:0-5371 GCA_041748995.1 Saprospiraceae bacterium
ACCTTATATCTTGTCTTATTAGATAAGTTGATTATAAGACTATCAAAGGTTCTGTCTTCATGAAGAAGGTAATTATCAACTATGTCCCAAGGTATCATAATGTCCCTTTCCCAACTTAAGAAAAATCTACGTTCCCAAATATGAATTATGGCTTCATTGGTAAAAACCACTTTTACTTTAGCCATACCTATCTGATTTGCGATAAAGAATGAAGTCACGATTATTGCTATAAATTGAAGTGCTGAGATAAATTGGTTTTCAATTCTTGGTAAATAGTCAACCAATAATATTGACAATGAACAGAATATTGTAGTCATTGCAATTATAAATCTACCTATCGAATGAATCTTTAAATGGTATTCTCTTTCTTTCATTTCAGTCTAATCTGTTTGCATCGGTCTTTTACAATTAATGCCACGTCCTGGTGGTCTATGGCGGCTGGCCACAATAAATTGGTGCATTCCATTTAATATGTTACTTCAGCACAGGAGGGCAACCAGAATGCTCTGACTCCCAGGGTCACGACCAAACCTTTTTATTATACTTATTCCGGTATTCAATGGGAGTAAGGCCGGTTAGCTTTTTAAAAAGAGTCCGGAAAGCTTTTGTATCCGTGTAACCTACATCGTACATTACTTCACTGATGTTTTTCCGGCTGGTTTCAAAACTCCTCTTGGCCGCTTCGATTTTAACTCGTTGCATGTATTCGACCGCGGTATTATTAGTCGCTTTTTTAAAGCGCCGTTCAAAACTACGTCGACCCACCGCTACCATGTCAGCGAGCGATTCTACCGTCATTTTATCCTGATAATTGTTTTCAATGAATTCCTGGACCCGGATAATTTCATCATCCTGGTGTTCTTTTTGCCCCTGAAACATGGCAAACGCTGCCTGACTATCCCGGTCTATGTCAATGGCAAAGTATTTTGAAGCCAGAATGGCGGTTTCCCGGTCCGTATGTTTTTCCACCAGATATAAAAGCAGATTCCAATACGAGTTAGCACCTCCGCTCGAATAGATTCCATTTTCTTCGGTGACAATACTGCCATCCACCAGATCGACTCCGGGAAATAACTCTCTGAATTCATTGGCAAAACCCCAGTGGGTGGAGCATTTCTTTCCTTCCAGCAAACCGGTAGATGCCAATAAGAAAGCCCCGACACAAAGAGATGCCACTTCGGCCCCCTTTTCATGTTGTTGGATAATCCAGGGAACCAGTGCCTTGTTTTTCAGGATGGCGGACTGCATATCGCCAAACAGGGCAGGGATAAAAACCAGATCCGTATGAATTACATCATCCAATTGTTTGTCTGTGCGAACGGTAAATTGACCTCCTGCGAGCTCTACTTCCCTGGATGCTCCCACCAGTTGGACCTGAAACAAAGGTAATTTACCCATAGAGGTCAAAAATTGATTGACCGCTGTGAATAAATACTGGGGATCGGCTATGGCCTGCATCACAGATGATTCTGGAACTAGGATGGATACGTTTTTCATTGCGCCAATTTAGTGAATTTATTTGTCGCAATCAACCACCAACAGTGTCGTTTTTGCACATTCAACCGCCATATGATTCTGCTTAGCTTTGTTGCATGTAAGAAAGTTAGGTCCAACTAATTCATTGAAAAAATGAAAGAAACAAATGCCCTATCATCTTATCGTACAGTAAAAATTTAGTGATTATGGAGGAATTTATCATTGAACAACCCATCCGGGTTTTGTATATAGAAGCCCTGAGTTTTCCGCAAGGTATTCTGGAAGCATACCAAAAACTATATGCCTTATTGCCCGGAGCTGCCGGGAGAAAATTTTATGGCATTTCTTACAAAAATAAATCGGGGGAAATTATTTATAAGGCTGCGACAGAAGAACAGACTCCGGGAGAAGCAGAAAAATACGGATGCGATATTTTCACAATTAAAAAAGGACTTTACCTTTCGAAAACCCTCTATAACTGGTCTTCTCAGGAAGAAATAGTTCCCATGACCTTTCAGGAATTGTTGACCGATGATCGATTAGATCCAAATGGGTATTGTCTCGAAATTTATCCAAATGACCTGGATATTCAATGTCTGGTAAAACTAAGTGATATTGATAATAATGATGAAGTAATAAAATAAAACATGACAAAAATTAATGTCTATCTCACCTTCAGTGGAAATTGCCGGGAAGCAATGACCTTCTATCAGGAATGTCTTGGCGGGGAACTCAGCCTACAGATAGTGGGTGAATCACCGTTGGCAGATAAAATGCCGGTAGAAATGAAGAACTCCATTTTACACGCGACCCTGATAAGAGGTGATCTGATTATTATGGCTTCGGATATGGTCGGGGAAAAGGGCCTGCGGAAAGGCACTGCGGTTTCCATGATGCTTAACTGTGAAAGTGAAGGGGAGATACAGGAATGCTATAAAAAATTATCTGCAGGAGGTGAAAAAAACCACCCTCTGGAATTATCCTTCTGGGGTGCTTTATTTGGGGATCTGACGGATCAATTTGGAAACCACTGGTTGTTGCATTATCAGGAAAATCCAATGATGTAGGTAGATCCTTGTTTTTAAATTTATTCTACTTTTCTGGCACAAGGACTTATAAAATTGTTTAATTGTTGAATTGAACTTTTTAACTGAATTAACCCCGGGATTTTCGATTTAAACCACGCTGCAGCAAAAAAGCAACAACTTACCTTAGACAAGTGACAACGCTCCCAGCCACAAGGGCAACGACTTATTAAAGACCTTTTGTAAAAAGGTCTAAGGCCGGCCTTAAGGCTAAGCCGTTAAGAAACTGGCGGGGAAAACCGTTAAAAATTCTAAACTGTATTAGCCTGCACTAGCGCATAAGAGCAAAACTCCAGATGACTACCAAACCCATTGCTCGAAGAACGCTCCACCAGGGCGAGTTTTTAGAATTTAGGTTTTCCCCGCCGGTTTTAGGCTTAGCCTTAAAGCCTTGAACTTTTGGTACTTTTGGTTCAAGCCAAAAGTACAAGAAATAAAAAAAGAGTTCTGACCACTGATCATCAACGCGGTTACGAACAGGCGCAACGACATAGACAACGAATATGAGCAAAGTCCCAGATAACTACCAAGTCCAAGCCGAAAAACACACCACCAGTGCTTCATTTTCGAAGTATCTGATATTAGTGATCAGCCTATTTTTCGTCAGATCAAATCTGGGATGCTGACCTACTAGCGCTGACGCGTCAGCAGAAACGAAACCAAGCATAGTACTAGAGACTTGACGATTAAGAGTTAGCATCTTTTATTTGTCTAGTGAACAAGCGGAACGACATTGACATAATTGTTGAATTGAACTATTAACTGAAATAACTACCGGGCTTTCGATTGAATATCAACGCTATCACGAACAAACGCAACGACTTACCAGAGTACAATAATGGAGAGTCTTCGAGGGGGACATCTGACCAATTAGGTGGTGACTAACCCCTCCGGGGAAGGAAACTGAAGTTTTTTCGGATTCCTTTCAGTTCAATAAATTAATAAATTAAAACAGTTAAAATCCTCAAAGGACTTCAAAAGGTACACTTACTCTGATCTGATCCCAGGCTATCGATATTTTACCTTTTGTCTCTTCCTCTTTTTCGATCGAGTACGTTAATCGTTCGACCACTTTGTCCAGGATTTCCGGGATGGCGGTGTAGCGGACCATATCTTCGGACTCCTGATAATCATCAGCGAGATGTTGATCAAAACGTTTATTGATGATGATGATCCATTCTTGTTGTCCGGGAATGGTGAATAATCCATACATGCCAGACGGCAATACTACATCGCCAATTTTTACATCTTTACCAAATTCGATTGCGGTGGCCCAATGGGCTCCCGTTGCCCATACCTTGTCATACGAAACCAGGCTATTCCATATGACCCGGCCCCTTTTGCCTGGTGAACCATAATTGATTCGAATTGTAGCTCCATTAATTTCTGCCATTGCTTCCCGACGCGCACTACCTTTAAAATCATCAACAGGGATAAGTCCTGAGTTCAGACTATCCGCATACCCGGGACGGTATAGCTGATGGTGGGTTTCCAGCTGACTCATGTTTGATGGAGGTTGAGTAGATTGCGCCGTACTATTGGTGATTTTCGGTTCTCCGGACCCACATCCCGGATAAATCAAACCGGTTGCCACCATCAGAGGGAATAAGTACCGATTCAAAAACATTGTCTGGATATTTTGGGTAAATTTATCACTAATCAACGTACAATTGCGAACAATATGCGTTGTGATCCTGACATTATGATTATGTCAATGGAACGAAAATTATCAATCCGAAATTGAAAATGTATGAAATACCTTCCACTCATCTTCACATCTCTCTGGTGTATCCTGGGATATTCCCAGCCCGATGTACTGCCTACCAACAAAGGTGCTGTCACGATGACTCCGATCTTGCATGCCACACTGGTGCTGGAATGGGATGGCAAAACCATCTATATGGATCCATATGGCGGGGCAGAGCGATTTCAGGACTTTTCTGCGGCCGATCTCATTTGCATCACGCACTTGCATGGAGACCATTTGAACAAAGAGACACTGGAAGGACTGGATCTTACACAGACTACTCTCATCGCCCCTCAATCCGTGATTGATGAATTGGGGGAAATAAAATTCGCTCAGGTTCACATGTTGGCAAATGGTGACAACCTGGATATATTAGGCTTAAATGTGGCAGCTGTTCCTATGTATAATTTACCCGATGACGAGACATCCCGGCATCCCAAAGGTTGGGGGAATGGTTACGTGATGACTATCGGTGAGAAGAAGTTTTATTTTTCCGGTGATACGGAAGATATTCCGGAAATGCGGGCATTGACCGGTATTGATTTTGCTTTTGTGTGCATGAATTTACCCTATACCATGGCTGTCGACCAGGCTGCGGATGCTGTTCTGGCTTTTAAGCCCAAAGTAGTTTATCCCAATCATTTCCGCGGTCAGGATGGCTTTAGTGATGTGGAGCAATTTAAGAAACTGGTAAATGATAAAAACAAAGATATTGACGTACGATTGCGAAATTGGTATCCTGAGTAAGATTATTTTACTATGTCAAGGGGTCCCATCAATTTCTTTAATCGTGACCCTGCCGGCCATCCATTCGTTGACGATTTTCCAGGCTCTTTCCTGAATTTCACCTATGAGTTCTGCCGGATAGGGATCCCACATTGGAAGTCCTACCGGTGAACATCCCGATACCACCGCATAGTGGGCTGCGACATTTGCCATAGTACCCAGGTGGTTCTGGTGAATATTTTCTACCATAAAAATCCAATCTTCCCTCAATTTTAATCCTTTAATCTGCGGAGGATCGATGATCAAGTCATAGAAAATCAACCCACAGGGCACAACT
>JBGTCB010000789.1:0-7554 GCA_041748995.1 Saprospiraceae bacterium
TCAATCTTAGCCTGATACCAATCAAAACAGTAAGATTGACCGTGCATGTATTTCTCAAAACCAATGGTACCGGAAACATTCCAGACACTCCGACGGGTCTAAATTGGATTAATACCGTAGTACAGGATGCCAAAATGTTCGACCTTCAAATGATGCATATTCCCGGTCCATCCCCTTACATTCAGGATAGCAAGATTCGGTTTCAAATCATGAATACCTACTTCTGGAAGGACGATGCTATGTGGGCCAAGGGAAATAATACTTCGGCCAATCTCACCGCTTTGAAAAACTTTGTGCAATCTAAAAATATACCATTCTTTACAACCTCGATTCATCTTTTCTTTCCCGGAGACTACGCAGCCGATAGTTTGGCAAACGCTGGAATTGCTTCTTGGAGCAACCAGGCCGCATTGCTTGAAGATACCTATCATGATTACAATGCTGATCCGTGGCGGCCCTGGGAGGTGACGCCGACTGTTCTTCACGAGATAGGCCATGTGTTAAGTCTTCTACATTCATGGCCCGGAGATGGTCTTGATGACACACCAGATAACTGTAATTGTTGGAAATTAAATCAGGGATGTAAAACATTTTGCCCTTGTGGCACCTCAAATTCGATCTGTACACCAATAACTGTCGTTTCAAACAATCTGATGGATTACAACGCCTGTGCCTGTGCTATGACCCTGGATCAGGCTAGCAAAATGCATTCTTACTTGCAAAACACGAAGCCCAATTTGGTTTCCTCCGGTTTATATGCACCCGCTCTCAATGGTACGGTCAATAGTAGTGGCTACAACGGACCGCTCCTATGTTGTACCATGAATGTAGGCGCAGCCACGGCCACTGTAAGTAGCATCAACTCAGCTGGAGCGAGTTCATTTACCTGGACAAAAACGGGTGGTACAGGCTCGTTTAATACCTTGAATAGTGGTACTATTCTTAATCTGAGCGGTCTGGGAAGCATCAACATGAGGGTTGATTGGATAGCTAACTGTCATAATATGTCAAGAACGTATACTTTTTTCAATGGCAGTTCATTCTTTTTACTGGGCCCAAACCCAACTACCGGCGATGTTTTTCTGGAAGTGATCAATCAGGAGGAGTTGCTTGAGTTGGCTACGGAAATGACCGGCAAATTAGTGCCAAATGTCCTGGATGAATGTGTGCTTTATGGCAAAGGGGGTGAAATGGTGTGGAGTCAGAAAAATATAAAAGAATCAAAAATGACCATCCCAATGGGAAAACTTGAAACCGGTACTTATATGTTGATTACCAAAACCGGTAATCTGGTGCTTGAACACAAATTGCTCAAGATTTAACTTGATTTTTAAACCAATAAAATGTTAGGTGCCATATGTACAAGCTCACCATAAATCTGGCGATTGCTCTTTTCCTGTTTTCAACGGTTCTTAGCAAGGGACAGAATCTGCCTTCCGTGGAGTGGGCACCCATTGGTGCTACCTGGCATTACTTGCATGATGGTCCGGAATCGGTAACGGAGCTAATTTTAATGGAATCAGTCAAAGACACCATCATCCTGGGGATGACAGTCCGCAAGCTCACTCAGACCCTATTTCATGATCATGATGGGGCTAAGGAAGACCTGGGCGATATTTTTCTTTTACAAGACAGTAACAA
Source organism: Saprospiraceae bacterium (assembly GCA_041748995.1). GTDB lineage: Bacteria > Bacteroidota > Bacteroidia > Chitinophagales > Saprospiraceae > JABDMH01. The sequence goes on from JBGTCB010000789.1 coordinate 1,642, forward strand.
GGTATATTATTTTGTCCAAGACTCGTTTCACCTCTTGTATGATTTTGATGCCAAAGTGGGTGATACCATTCAGATTCTTAATCATCCCCGGCTTTATTATCCCCCGGAAGAACCTTCCTGGACATTTGCCATAGTCGAGTCAGTTTCCACCATCGAAATAAATGGTGAAATACGAAGAACACAAGAATTATCACCCGATTTAATGAGCATAAGTCATTTTAGCCAGACGGTCATTGAAGGAATTGGCAGCCTCTATTATTTCATTCCTTATTTTTATCATGCAGAATGTGATCACCTTTGTCCCCTACTGAATTGTTATAGTGACAGCAGTCTTTTCTTTCACAACACTACCTATCCTTGTGATACGATAAGACCTGAGATTATTGCCGTACATGATCTGCAGGCTCCTGTTGGTATGACCATTAGCCCCAATCCTGTTTCAAACCGGATGATCAGGGTTAACTTCGAAGGTATGTCGCTATCGAGTCCAATTTATTATACTTTACTCGATTATAATGGCAGGAAAATCTCACCAGAAACCCTGATGAGTGGTCATGAGATTGAAATAGGTTATTTAAATCTGAAAGCCGGTCTCTATTTTATTTCACTTCGATCACGATCCTGGAAGGTTACTAGAAAAATCATCGTGGTGGAATGAGTAAATGCAATTTGATCCGGATTTTAATACCAGCATTCCTTTTTTCTAGCGGGCACCCGGCCTGGACGCAGACGCTATATTTTGCCTCCAATGAAACCTTAAAACTTTATAAATTGAATGTCAGCAATTGTGAAGTGACCAAATTGGTAGATTTGACTTTTCCATATCACTTTTTTGAACAGCAGAAATATCTGACCGCCTTGGTTTTTCATCCGAATGGCAAAGTGTATGCCGTCAATAGTATAGATTTGATGGAGCTCAATTTGAGTACCGGCATGCTTTCGGAAGTTTTTACCTACCTGCCAAGGGGTGACTCGCTGTGGTTTCCCCTCTGGGTCGGGATGGGCATTGACGATCAGAATTTGTTAAATACCGGCTGGTCAAGTCTCTGGAAGTATGATGTTACTAAAGGATTCAGTAGTATGGGACACGAGAGCCGGACATTTATTTATAGACAATTTCGTGATATACAAGGATCTGATTTTTAGCAACAGACGGGAGAAATTTCAATTAATTACCTGCAACCCGGAACATTGTGGTCAATGGGATGCCTGGACAACACCCGGTCTTACTGAGATGACCGCTATGACGATTTATTATGGTCCTTGCAACGACACGATCATTTATGGTGTTGATTTTAATCTGGAACATCAATCAAGGTTGTATACCATTGACCCGCTTGCTCATCGCCTGGATACGCTTTGCGAACTGGATATTAATTGGATCATCGCAATGAGTTCACCGGAAGTCTATAAACACCCCTTCCTGCAGCCGGATTTTGATATGGATAATAGCAGCGGTCATACGGGTGATGGGTATTGGACCACCTGGTCATGCGATGGTATAACCAGTCTTTGCGACGATGATGTTTCCTTAAAATTGTGTGGCCCAATTGATAGTATTATTGTACTCTGTTCCCCGGAAGATTGGATGATTGGGGAAGATTTAGAGTCTGTAAGAGAAGGTGTTTGGTCATGGATTAATTATAATTCGTACGACTCAAATGAGATCAAGATCTGGTTGAAAGAATTAAGATATAGCACGGATGACATTAGCAAAAAAAAGACCGTCATCACCTATTGGTACTCTGGTAAAAATGTAGCCGAGATCTGGACCGTGATAGCCGGCCGGAGTGATCCTTTTTTACAGGATACAAGTTGGATCAATTTGTGCAGCACGGGCGAGGTGATCGAACTCGATAAGCTGCTGGGGTTAAATGGAGAGCAGGTTGAGTTTAATCCTCCCCTGCCTGATGCCCGATTCGATCCTTTGGTCAACCCAGCAGGATTTTACACCCTGAAACGGGTGGACCCTTGTCCTTCCAGTACGGTGATACATTTTGATATCAAAATACCTCCAGTGAATTGGCCACTCGATCATCAAGTGATTAGTGGAACCGATACGATCAGATTTGAGAGTCCTTATTCGGATGAAGTTGAATTTATTTGGCTGGATTACCGGAAAGTAAGTAGAAATATTTTTGAACCGGCAGAGTATCCATATCAGATTACAAGGGGTGGCTGCTCCTGGCAGTCTAAGTTTATAGTGACTAAAAATGAAGAAGGTTTTTGCAAAATATTTGTTCCTAATGCTTTCACACCCGATGATGATGGCATTAATGACGAATTGGAGATCTATCCGGAGCTCTATTGTGCGAGAATATACTCCTTTCAAGTATATGATCGATACGGTGCCCGCATTTATCAGTCACATTCAAGAACCCCAAAATGGGATGGAGGGTACCGTATTCCTGGTGTCTACTTTTACCGGCTAAATTTTACCGATCTCATAACCAACAGGGAGCGCGAAAAAACCGGTACGATCACCCTGATCAAATAGATTGTCACTTTCATTAAAATCATAGACCCTCTTTCATTTCCAGGCCGAGAATGGTCAAAAACCAGTATCCGGTTAAAAGTTAGACCCATGTGGGACGAGCTATAGGAGCCTTTTTCTACGGTCGTAATCGAATGTCCAACTGCAAGCCCGGTCTCAGTTTTTCGAAAGCCGGAAAGCTTCCCGAAAATACTTTAGTGGTACCCAGAGCATTCCAAAACATTCTCCTTCTTCCTTATCAAGATGTTTATGGTGCATCTTATGCGCTCTTCTCAAAGCCATTAAATAAGGGTTTTTGGCATTGCGAAAGATCTTTAAACGCTGGTGAATAAAAAGATCATGTACGAGAAGATAGGCAAATCCATAAAGAGTAACTCCAAGACCTATCCAGAGATACGGTTGGTTGATACCTGCTTCGGCACCATAGAGGCAAAGTAAAAAACCGGGTATTCCAAAGAAAAGAAAGAAGGCATCATTTCGTTCCAAAGCATGATCGTGATCTTTCTTGTGATGATCATGATGTAATACCCAAAGAAATCCATGCATGACATATTTATGTACTAGCCAGGTGACTCCTTCCATGCATATAAATGTGCCAACGACAATTAAAATTTGAAACATATTAAAAATTAAATCATTCCGAGATTTAGCTGGATATAAGACTTCAAAAGTAAGAATATTTTACGAGGGTTGGAGATCCGGATCCGGGTGTGCATGATTTTTGCCGGTGGTGTATGCTTAATTTTGCAGAAAAGCTGGTGATAATAAACATAGGCGGTATAAACTCCAAACCGGGCACCGCCAGGTAATAATTTGATACCTTTCAGGGCGTACACAAAATCTGCCTGGATGGACTCTTCAATCTGTTTTTTTTCCTTTTCGGAAAGTTGATGAAGGTTGACCTGGGGAAAATAACTCCGTCCCAGGTGCGCAAAATCAGCTTTCAGATCCCGGAGAAAATTTACTTTTTGGAAAGCTGCTCCTAATTTCATAGCATAGGGTTTCAGCTTTTCGTATTGCTCTTTATTTCCATCTACAAATATCTGTAAACACATTAAACCGACCACTTCCGCCGATCCAAGAATATAGCGTTCGAAATCTTTTTGATTATAATCCGTCATGATAAGATCCATCTGCATACTTTGGAGAAATGATTTCACCAATTCATGGTCAATCTGATATTTATTGACAGTGAGTTGAAAGGCATGAAGAACCGGGTTGGTACTGATGCCGGATTCAAGTGCATCAAAAGTATCATCTATAAAACGGATCAGCAGTTTTTCTTTTTGATATCCGTGAAATGAGTCAACAATCTCATCGGCTATTCTTACAAAGCCATAAATACTATATATGGCGGCATGCATATTCTTTTGCAACATATAGATGCCTAAGGAAAAGCTGGTACTGTATCGCCTCGTAATACACTTACCAATTTCCGTACTAACCTGATCGTATAATGCTTTCATTGGTTATGCTCTTTTAAGATTTGATCTGCCACTAATTTTCCGGATATAATACTTGGAGGAACTCCGGGACCGGGTACGGTAAGGTGACCGGTATAAAAGAGATTTTTTAATCGTTTATTTTTGATACTGGGTTTTAAGATGGCCGTTTGTCTCAGCGTATTAGCCAGTCCATACGCATTTCCTTTAAATGCGCCGTAATCGTCTACAAAATTTTGTAAACAATAGGAATGCTTTAATTTCAATCGTCTGACAATATTTTCTCCGGTTCTTTTTTCCAGACGGGTCAGAATTATTTTAAAATATTTTTCCCGTAATTCGGGGGTATCTTCCAAACCGGCAGCCAGAGGCATGAGGATAAATAGATTTTCACAATCAGGAGGAGCGGTAGAAGCATCAGTCTTTGAAGGGCAGCAAACATAAAATAGAGGTTTGGTAGGCCACTTTGGGTTTTCGTAAATTTCCCTTGTATGCTCTCTCAGGTCTTCATCAAAAAATAAATTATGATGTAACAGATTTTTCACCCTTCCTTTTACACCAATATAAAAAATCAAAGATGAAGGAGCCATGGTTCTTGTCGACCAATATTTTTGGTCATAATTTCGAAAATGGGGTGCCAATAAATTTTGTTCGGTAAAATGGTAGTCTGCCGAAGATACGACATATTCTGCTTTGAAAATCTGATCTTCGGTACCAACCGATTGGACGACATCATCAATACAGTTGATACGCACCACCGGTTTTCCGGTAATTATTTTCACACCGGATTCCTCTGCGAGAGTAGCCATAGCGTGCACCACTTCAAACATTCCTCCCGTCGGATACCAGGTACCCAACACCAAACCGGCATAGTTCATCAGGCTGTATAATGCTGGTGTATTTGCAGGTGATGCTCCTAAAAACAACACCGGAAACTCCATGAGTTGTTGCAATCTGCGATCAGTAAAATGTTGCGAGACATACCTATCGAAAGGTGTGGTCAGATTCAGTCGAAAAAAACCCCGTATCACTTCAGGTTGGAGAAATTCGGTGATCGAAAGTCCGGGCTTGTAAACGAGGTCCTGCATGCCAACCCGGTATTTATAGGCTGCACTGTTCAGAAATTTGTAGAGATTGGAAGAGGAGCCCGGTTCTATCGAATCAAAGACGGTTGCCAAGGCTTCGCGGGAAAATGGAATGTCCATCTGATCTTCGGCAAAGAACATTCGAAAACCCGGATCAAGGAGTTCAAGAGCATAGAACTCATCCACTTTCCGATTGAAATCACTAAAAAAGCGTTCGAAAACATCGGGCATCCAATACCAGCTTGGGCCCATATCAAATATATAACCATCCACTTTCCACTGTCTGGCACGCCCACCTAAGGAAGAGTTCTTCTCAATGACTGTCACATCAAACCCATATTTCGCCAGATAGCATGCGGTCGATAGCCCGGAAAAACCCCCTCCAATAACCACTGCTGTCCGGTTCAAATTTATTTGTTTAATGATTCTGTAAAAAAGTTGAACAAATTGTCGTTTCAAAAAGTTGCCGGAGAACCTCCACTTTTTCTTACTTCCTTTCAAGTTATGAAATTGAGCGGATAATCTGATTGTGTGAAGGACCGTGTGATGAGAAATCCAGCGAGAAAAATTAATTAATACTCACTAACCTCCTCGTGAATTGACCATCAAAGGGGGAGAATTTAGTCCCAGAATATCCGTGGAATAATTTTAACATATTTCTCGATATATTAAGAAAGCTATCATATGATAATGATGCTAGTATATATAGAACTATTATTATATATGACCCGTATCTATTCATAGTTTTTTCATATGCAACTTGTTGGAGATATCGATTCTTTATATATATATTTGTAATCATGTGTAGAGATACACATAGTTTTAGATAAGAATTGTAAACTACACTGGTAAGACAAAGGTCGGTCTGCTGCCCCCAATGGCAGAAGATACG
>JBGTCB010000790.1:0-5078 GCA_041748995.1 Saprospiraceae bacterium
CATTGATAACTCTAAAATCGTGTCCGTGTAAATGCATTGGGTGTCGCATCATAGAATTGTTGTGAAGAGTTATTCTTACGATTTCACCTTTTTTAATCAGAATTTTATCCGTTTCAGAAAGTACTTTATTGTCCATACTCCATACATAGCGGTTCATATTTCCTGTTAACTCAAACCTTAATTCTTTTACAGGTGCATCTTCGGGCAAAGTTGTTTCCGTTGGCGATTTTAACATGGCATAATTGAGCGTTACAATATCCGTGTTACCTGCGCCGTGGTTGGAATGGTCCATTTTATCCATATCCATTGTCATAGTTTCATTATCACCAGTAATTTCAGGATACATTACTGTATTCATATCCATTTGCTGGAGCGACATATCCATACCCATATCATCCATTGTACCGTCCATATTCATCATATCGTTCATCATTTTCATTCCTTGAAAATATTTCAGTTTGGGTAACGGACTCACCAATTGTTTGATACCTGAGCCGATATAAATAGAAACCGACCTGGTGCGGTCTTCGGGTGTTGCCAAAAATTCGTAAGAGGTATTTTCTGCCGGAATAGTTACAATAACATCATATGTTTCTGAAACACCTATAATCAATCTGTCAACTTCAACTGGCTCAACATCATTTCCATCACTGGCAACTACGGTTATTTTTCCACCTGCATAAGTCATCCAAAAATAGGAGGATGCACCACCATTAGAAATCTGTAAACGGACTTTATCTCCGGCTTTGAATTGCGAAAGTTGGCTTTCTGAAGTGCCATTAATAAGAAATTTGTCATAATATACATCACTTACATCCATGGCTAACATTCGTTTCCATTCGTTGGTGAGTTTGGTTTTGAAATGTCCTGCTTTTATGGCTTCCGCGTAGCTTTGAGTTGTCCCCTTTTTAATAGCAAACCAATCCGTAGCATTATGCAACATTCGATGCACATTGTCGGGATTGTAATTTGTCCACTCGCTTAAAATGATCGGAACAGATGGCAAATCATCAATGCCTTTACGAAATGTAGGGTCGTCTTCTTTTTTTTTCAAGATCATTGAGCCATACATGCCTATTTGCTCTTGCAATCCGCTGTGACTATGATACCAATGGGTTCCGTTTTGAATTATTGCAAAACGATAAACGTGTGTCGTATTGGGCTCAATCGGCATTTGTGTTAAAAAAGGAACTCCATCTTCCTTATTAGGCAAATACAAACCGTGCCAATGCAACGAAGTACCTTCATTGAGCTGGTTATGTACGTGGATTTCTGCCGTATCACCTTCGGTAAAGGTGAGCGTTGGCATTGGAATTTGTCCATTAGCGGCAATAGCCCGTTTTTCTTTACCAGTGAAATTCACGAGGGTGTCTTTTATGTAAAGGTCATATCGTACCACTTTTTGTGCAAAAATAGAGGTCGATATCAGGAGGATAAATATCGTTAAGAGATGCCTTTTATAACTATTTAATTTCATATTTTATTGATTCTGTAGTCGTATAATCATTTTTTTCATTTGCTCAATTTCTTTTTCCTGAGCCTTGATTATATCTTCAGCAAGCTTCTGTGCTTCCGGGTCCCTTATATCTGCCCTACCACTTGTTAGAATAGCGATTGAATGATGGGGAATCATCGCTTTCATCCATAACACATCACCAATGGGTTTTTGAGTACGCACCAGGAATAAAGAAATTATAAAAAGGCCGAGACTGCCAATAATAATAGCCATGTTTTTCTTTTTGTTTTTATACATACCCCACATAAAAAACAACATAATTACAGACATTGCAGCAATACCTAAACAAGACATATAAAAACGTGTAAGGCTAAAATACACGTGGTCCATTTTATAGGTGTTTAAGTACATAGTGATATACATTGCAATAAATGATGCAATGAGCATTAGAATGAATTTTGTGTAACTACTTTTATGGTTATCCTGACTGGAATTTTGCATAGTTATTTATTTTAGGGTTTTTTATTTATTCAATTTTAACAGGCTGGCATTGATTGCAACCACGATTGTGCTTCCACTCATCAGAACTGCTCCCATTGCAGGGCTTAAAACAAAGTTTGGATAAAGTACACCTGCGGCAAGTGGAATCGCTATAATATTATATCCTACCGCCCAAACGAGGTTTTGCACCATTTTTTTATAAGTTCGTTTTCCAAAATCAATCATTTTCGCCACATCTCTTGGGTCGCTGTTTACCAAAATGATATCGGCAGTTTCAGCGGCCACATCGGTACCTGAGCCAACAGCAATACCCACATCTGCCTGTGCCAATGCTGGTGCATCGTTCACACCATCACCTGTCATCGCTACAATTTCGCCTTTGGCTTGAAATTCTTTTATTTTCTCTTGCTTATTGTGAGGCAATACATTGGCAAAAAAGCCGTCCATTTTCAACTCATTGCTGACTGCTGCTGCGATATTTTCATTATCGCCTGTAAGCAGGAACGATTTGATATTCATTTCTTTAAGGTCTTTAATGGCTTGTGCCGAACCTTCCCGAATGGTATCTGCCAGGGTAATAATGCCTATCACTTCATCATCAATCAACAGAAAGTTCACGGTCTCTGCATCCTGATTGATCCCGTTTGGTATTTCAGGCATTAGATGACTTTTATCCTTGAAGTAATTTGGTCCGGCAGCCACTACTGTTTTACCGTTTATAGTTCCCGATACCCCAATTCCTTGCATCAACTGGAAATTTTCTGACTTCCATAAATCGAGTTTTTTGTCCTTTAAGGTTTGTAGTACACCTTTTGCAATATGGTGTTCTGAATTTTGCTGTACAGCCGCTGCATACATAATGATCTCATCAGAGGTGTACTTCTCAGTTAAGGGAATTGTTTGCTGTACCCTATGAGAACCTTGAGTAAGGGTGCCGGTTTTATCAAAAATAATGACCGACAATTTTCTGGTAGTTTCAAAAGCGGTTCGGTTTCGTATCAAAAGTCCGTTTGTAGCAGAGAGTGTAGTAGAAATAGCAACAACCAATGGGATGGCGACACCTAAAGCGTGGGGACAAGCTGTTACCATCACGGTAACCATTCTTTCCATAGCAAAAGCTAAATCACCACTGACGCTAATCCAATAAGTAAAAGTGCCAGCACCCACCGCAAGAGCTATAAAGGTGAGCCATCTGGCTACCTTGTCCGCAATGTTTTGGGTGTTCGATTTTGCAGCCTGCGCATCTTGCACCAAATTGATTACCTTATTGAGATAACTATCTTTACCTACGCCGGTTGCCTTAATCTTTAAAACACCATCACCATTTATCGAGCCTGCAATTACTTTTGCGTCTACCTGCTTTTTCACCGGTACGCTTTCACCGGTAAGCATACTTTCATTTACAGATGAAGAACCTTCTGTGATCAATCCATCAGCCGCAATTTTCTCTCCCGGCTTTATAATAATGGTATCGTCATTTTTCAGTTCATCCAACTTTATTTTGACCGGTTTGCCATTTCGTTCAATAGTTACATCATTGGGAAGTAACGCCACCAAAGACTGCAAAGCTTTTGAAGCTGCCATTTGGGAGCGCATCTCAAGCCAATGCCCTAATAGCATAATGACAATCAAAGTGGCGAGTTCCCAGAAAAAATCCATTCCCGGAAAACCTAATGCTACTGCCATACTGTAGAAGTAGGCTACAGAAATGGCCAGTGCGACTAAAGTCATCATTCCAATGGCTTTGGATTTAATCTCGCCAACCATTCCTTTTAGAAATGGCATTCCACCATAAACATAAATGGCGGTACCCAATGCCATTAAAACGTATCTATCGCCCTGGAAGGCAAAGCTGAACCCCAGCCATTGTTGAATCATATGAGAGAGAAGCAGGATAAGGATGGTAATAATCAGACTTACCCAAAAGCGATTGATGAAGTCGCTCGTATGATGACCTTCGTGTTTGTCAAAGCCAGATTCTGAATGGTTTTCGTGGTCTTTTGATTCTTTATGCTGGTGAGTATGTTCCGCTTTCGCTCCAAAAGGTACTAAATCCATCCCGCAAATTGGACATTTCCCAGGTTCGTCCTTAAGCACTTGGAGGTGCATCGGACAGGTATATTTTTTCATAATATCTGAATTTTGAAAATTAAACGAAGCACTCCAATATTTCGTTTTGAATTAATTTTCAATTGTTTCAACAGTTTTGCCACAAGAGAGCATAGTAGCACCATAATATGGATTCTTTACTGCATTTTCCTTGCTCAACCAATTAGCTCCTTTACCGTCATTTGCCATTGGGCAATGTTGGTAATACGTAGGTGAGTCTTGTTTTGACACTTTTAGCAACTGATACATATTATCAGATAATGTATTGAAATGACCTCGCTGATGACCCACATCTTTGGTTTCTTCAATGTGTTCAGTGTCAAATGTCAGGTCTTTCATTACTTTCATCCAAACATTATGTTCTTCATTCGACAGTTTATTCATCTGTACATCATTAAGAGCATTAAGTAACTGTTTTGCCATTGCAGAAGCCACAGTGCCGTCGGATTTTACTAAAGCATCTTTAAGCGCAAAGTAGTTGTCAAAAACTGCTTTTAATTGATTTGCTTCTTGCTTTGTTTCTGTTGGCTTGTCTCCTGTTCCATCGTGATTATGCATAGAATGGTCTTCCATGATTTCTGTTTTTGCCATTTCTGATTTTTCTACACGGTCGTATTGACAACATTCAGGGAGTTTGGAATATACATCATCAGGGGAAAGGAATTGGTCACTATCGTAACCAGCCAATGCGATACGTTTCAAGATTTCATTTCGATTGGTTCTACTCGCATCATAAGTGAGTGTAGCCATTTTGGTGTCTACATTCCAATCTACTTCGGCTACTTTCTTAAGATTGCCTGCTTTTTCAATGGTGCTTTCGCACATCCCACAGTTACCGTAAATTTTTACCTTTTCGGTAGCAGCGTTTTTAATTTGAGCGTGACCCGCTGTGAACGATAGCAATAGGGTCATTGTTACCAACATTTTTATTGATTTATTCATAATTTATATATGTTTTTTAAATCGGAATTCGTGAACTCCGTTTAATGTTTAAAATTTTAATTCCTTGTCG
>JBGTCB010000791.1:0-3467 GCA_041748995.1 Saprospiraceae bacterium
TATAGGCAACTCCAATCGGCATTGTGCAATAAAACGACATTTTTATGGACATATACCGGCAGGGACCTATCTGGAACCATAAGGTGGAATCAAGCAGATCCAAATCCAAATCCTCATAACTCCACTCGGGATGCTCAGCGGGTGGCGAAAGGCCAGGTGATGATTCAATCGATGCACTTGGTCCGTGATTACTTGGTTCCCAACTTTCCCTAAAGCCATCATTAAAGACCATTTCCGCTTCCCTATTAACGGGAACTGTTCGGGCCAGTTCATTGTAGGTGGGCAAGTCGGGATTTATATGTTGGGCCATGAAACCAGGTTTTGCAATGGGTGTGGCTGAAAAATATTCATCCCAATTGTAAGGGAAGCACATTTCGCACCCATCATTAGCATCCCTAGCACAGGAATACCAAGGTTCGAAGTCCTTCGGATTTATTTCGCGGCTACTATTAGACTTCAGAAAAGGGTTTGAACTTTTGCTGGATGTCATTTTCCCCTGGAGTATGTCAAAGCACGTATCCGGACATGGGATGGTTGGTGTACACCCTCCTCCGCCTCCGTAGTATTGTCCGGGCAGTTTATAGATGTACTTAAGCTCAGGAATGTACTGGTAAGGGATCGACCACTTTTCTGAGAACTCAACGGCCGACGCATTGATTACTTCTGTAGGGTTGTTCCAGTTTGATGGTCCTGGTTTATTTAATGTGACAACAGTACCAATTGGGATACTCTGCATATTCCTTCTTCCCGAACGGATTATTTTTACCGTTACTTTCACCCCATCACCGAACTGGATTGGATCACCGGACCTTGAAACGTAGAGAAGGGTGTCCGAACTTTCCCTTGGCTTAACCACCCATCCTCTCACAGCAACCGGATGGTTGTTTACATAAAATGCCACTTCATCACCCGGAAAGAAAAATGTGCTGGCATTTGGCAGGGAAATATATCCTTCTTCGATATACTGATTCCGGAATTCAAAGCCAATATTTTTATACGCCCCGGACATACCTTCATAACCATAATGCGCAGGGATGGAGTAAGAGAAAAGAGTGTCACCAAATTCATTCTGTGTTTCCGTCATCAAAACATCGCCCGTTTCTCCGTCAAACAGCACATTTCTGGTATCAATACTGGCTCCGTTTTCAGTTACCACCGTTTTTTTAAGGATTCCAAACTCGTTAACCACCTTGGTTGTGGTCACCATACCTACATCTGTTCTTTTGGATGAGAATCCCGGCCAGAAGGACGGTATTGCCGCCGGAAAAATAGCGGCTAAGAAGGCATCCAAATTAGAGGCTTGTCCAACATTCCAGTGATAACCCTCCTGCTGCCTTGAATCGACAACCACGTCCACTGTGGTACCAAATCTGCCCGTGCTTATTGATCCATCACCCTTATTGAGCACAGCCACCTCATTGCTGAGTTTACGCTGACCTGTTTTGCCATCATATTCGGAATAATAATGGTATTCTACACTCGAAAAAGGCTCACTACCACCCTCCTGATATATTTTTTGGGCTTTCGACTTGCCATGCATGTCGTTAAGGATAATGGAATACCCCTGCGAAGCATAAGCCCGCTCTGTAGAAACCACTTTTAAGAAATTTCTGACAAGGTCCCTTGGATGATGTCTCTCAACATCAGTGAATTCAAAACGAACCGGAAAGTCTTTGGCCGTATAGAATTCATTTACGGTATGGCCTGTGCCTGTTCTGTAAATATTATCCGACGGTTTGATATTCCGTGAGGTCACCTTGCTGTACCCCACTGAGGCCGGAGGCATGAACTCCTCCCCCAGCGGAAGCTGAACGTAAGCTCTGTCATCAGGAATCGTTTTCATAAACCTTTTTTGCCGGGTATAATCGGTTGATGGTCTTCGATGAGGGTTTTCATCGTTGCCAATTCCAGGCTCATAAGTTGCCACCCCCGAACTTATTTTCATACCTACGATTGAGGAAGAATCCACCGTGGTATACTCATATTCCTGACCATAAACGGCATCTTCCCCAGTGCCTGAAATTTCCGACCAATTATCTGAAATGGTGATTTTCTTTACTCTGGATCCACCGCCATAATGAAACCGGGTGGGGTCATTAAGACGAATAAAACATTTATTCAACACAATATTCTTACATGCGCTCTGTTTAATGATCTCATAAAATTGATTCGTGAAAATCTTGCCAAGCTCTTTGAAGGCTGGTATTAAATTCCTGGCAGCCTGAAACGGATTCGTTTCTCCCGGATCTAATTCATAACCTCCGAAGAGTTTCTGTAATTTCTTCGGCAAATGAAGCCTGAGGAAATTCATGGCCGCAAAATTAATCGGGTTTAAATCCTCGCTGTCTTTGTCGTTCTTCGATACTTCCCGAAGTTTTACATACCCCGCATCAAAAGTGGAACCACCTGTTTTACTCACAAATCCCGTTTCAGATACGTCCGCATAGCCAGTGATGTATTCATAGTCACCCTGCTGATTTCCGACATCAACCAAAAACTTGAAATAGAGGTCGCTGTCCCAACCTTTGAAATACAAGTTCTTTAATTTCTCAATGGAATCAGACCCCACTGTATTTGTGACCGCATAGGGAAGATCAAAGAATACATAGTTGTTCTTATCGTTCTTGTCCTCATACAGAATAGATTTGGTAGCAAAGGTGTTCGTGTTATTAAGCCCGATAACCTTAAACATCCTGGAGGCATTGAGATTCTGGACAAACGCGTAGTCATCCGATTCAAATTCAAGATTAATCACCCCGCCTGACGGGAGTTTGATCTTTTCCAGATGCCAGGCACCTATATATTTATCTATGGAATCCTTGTTTTGCAGGACGTAAGGATCATCATTATTAGACAAGCGCATTGCCGGATTGGTAATCCAAGCAACCTCATCGTGGGTAGGAGTTGGCTTATAATTTCCCCAACGGTCATAGCCCTGCATATTGTATTCAGGGTTAAACGCATTGTAGGAGAATTGATACGGACTCACTTTTCCCTTTCTTGATTTTCCATAGGTGAAATAAATTTTCTTTAAAGTGAGCTTGCCTTTTGCTGCATTGATATTTTCTCCTTCAGGCCCTAAAACTGTATTACCATTATTGTTTTCAACATTAGGACATAGTGAATAATCATACTCAAAATGAACAACTTTCAGAGGAATTGCGTCTCCCGCTATCAGTTCCTGTTTGGCAAACAGAGCGACACTGTCTAACTTATACATGGACCCCGAAGAAGCAATCCCTCCGTTTGGACCCTCAACCTGATACCCATCTGCACGAGCCGAGGTATAAAAAAAGGCAACATAATTTTTGCTTTCAATGGAATGGATGTACCAGATTTCCTTCTCCCCATAGATATAACTACCCTGATCATCCCACTTGTCAGACCTGTTTCCCGGATTGTAGGACGCAGATTTTGTCAATGTCCCACCATGAGGAACTCGCCATTTATACTCAGAATGAACTCTA
>JBGTCB010000792.1:0-7707 GCA_041748995.1 Saprospiraceae bacterium
GTATAATTTTTTGTGAAAAAGGCACTTAAAATTAGTGACATCCCGTTTGTTCCTAAAACATAATGGGGGGCAGTTAACTCCATTTTATTATTTTTTCAGGCTGCTATAGAAAAGTAAATAAATCATGCTATTTAATTCAAAAGGGAAAGAAGAAGTGACTTACGATGCCATTGTAGTTGGTTCAGGAATCAGTGGAGGTTGGGCAGCAAAAGAACTGGCAGAAAAGGGCCTGAAGACGCTCTTACTCGAACGGGGTCGAATGGTCAGGCATGGCGATTATCCGACAGCTTCTATGAATAGCTGGGACTTTCCAAATCGGGACCAGGTATCTCGGGAAGAAATGAAAAAATATGAAAAGCAGAATCGGACTGGATACACCATTCGTCATTCAACCAAACATTGGTTTGTTAACGACCTCGAAAACCCCTATACGGAGATCAAGCGCTTTGATTGGATGCGTGGATATCACATGGGAGGTCGATCCCTGTTATGGGGAAGACAGAGCTATCGGTTCAGTGACCTGGATTTTGAAGCAAATGTAAGAGAAGGGGTAGCTACAGACTGGCCGATTCGATACAAAGATATTGCACCCTGGTATGACTATGTGGAATCCTTTGCAGGTATATCCGGACGGGCAGAAGGTCTTCATCAACTACCGGATGGAAAGTTTTTGCCTGCTATGGATTTCAATTGTCTAGAGGATCATATCGCGGGCAAAATAAAGCAAAATTTTAGCGACAGGATCATGACCATCGGACGGGTTGCTAATTTAACCCAACCCCACCAGGGTCGGGGAACCTGTCTATACCGGAACCGGTGTATGCGAGGTTGCCCCTATGGGGCCTATTTCAGTAGTAATTCAGCAACCATACCCGCTGCTGAGGCAACTGGTAATTTGACAATTCGTCCATTTTCCATTGTCAATTCACTGATTTACGATAAGGATGCAAAAATGGCAAAAGGTGTCCGGGTCATTGATGCAGAAACCCTTGAGACCCATGAATTCTACTCCAAAGTAGTCTTCCTTTGTGCCAGTACTTTGGGTAGTACATTTATTCTCATGAACACCCGTGATGAAGCCAATCCCAATGGACTTGGTAACGAAAGCGGCGAATTGGGTAGCAACCTGATGGATCATCACTTCAGAGTGGGGGCTGCCGGAGAATATGATGGATTCAGTGATAAATATTATAAAGGCCGGAGACCAAATGGAATCTACATTCCAAGGTTCAGAAATGTGGATGACAAGACTAAAATAAAGGACTTTGTACGTGGCTATGGATACCAGGGAGGGGCAAGCAGAGATTCATGGAGCAGGAGTGTACAGGAATTAGGTTTTGGAAAAGGCCTTAAAGAGGAATTGATTGAACCAGGTAAATGGCGTATGGGAATGACTGCCTTTGGTGAGATGTTACCACACCACGAAAACAGGGTATTTCTTAACGAAGAGGTCAAGGATATTTATGGACAGAGTACCTTGACTTTTGATTGTGAATTTAAAGAGAATGAATGGGCAATGCGTAAAGACATGGCTGATTCTGCAGCCGAAATGCTGGAAGCTGCCGGTCTGACCAACGTCAATACTTATGATAGTCCCGGTGCTCCGGGATTGGGTATTCATGAAATGGGTACAGCCAGAATGGGAACCAGTTCTAAGAACTCGGTTCTAAATAAACACAATCAGGTGTGGGCAGCTCCTAATGTATATGTCACCGATGGTGCCTGTATGACATCTGCATCTTGCGTTAACCCTTCATTGACTTATATGGCCCTTACAGCGCGCGCCTGTGATCACGCTTATAGGGAATTAAATAAAAGGAATATTTAGTGATCTCGTATCGGTCTGCATTAGAATTGCCAATAATTAATATAAACCGGTAGTTCTTGGCCGATTTTAAAATATAGTGAAAACATGATCAACAGAAGAGAAGCATTGCGCCGAACATCCTATATCGTTGGAGGAGTACTGTCGGCTTCTACCATTGCAGCGGTGATGTCCGGGTGCAAACCAAGGACTATCGATTTGGATTGGATTCCGGAAATTATGACACCGGATCAGGCTCTGACGGTGGCTGAAATCACAGAAAGAATTATCCCTGCCACCAACACCCCCGGAGCGAAGGATGCCATGGTCGATCGTTTTATCGACGCTTTTCTGAAAGATATTGCTTCGGATGAGGAACAAGTTGAATTTTCCTCAGGGATTACTGCCGTTAATGATCTCTCAGTCACCAGATTTAAGAAGAAATTTGCCGAATTATCGGTGGAGAATCAGGATGCCATCCTGACAGAAATATCCGGTCCGCCTGTTGCTGGAAAATCAGATGAAGAGCTGGCCGATGAACTTGCCAATGAAGGTGAACAAGTGCGGGTTAGTATCACTGGCGACCAACGTTTTTTTAACATGATGAGGCAATTGACGATCACCGGGTACTTTACCAGCGAGATTGGAGCCAAGGAAGCTCTTAAATTTGATCAGATACCAGCTACCTGGCAAGGCTGCGTACCTTATGAGGAAATTGGAGGAGCCTGGGCTCTTTAAAAACGGCCATTCAGTACATTGGCTTCATGCCCCATTGGCCTTACTTACCCCTTCAATCAACCCTCTGATGTAACCAAGGGCAAAAAGGGTTCCGATGGTACTATAGCCCGGATGTTGATTGCTATCACCTGCCATGGTTGGAACATGATCCGGCCGCAGAGGACCTTTAAAACCTATTTTATAATAGGCTTCCATCGCCCTGTACATATCTGTTTTACCGTCATCATGAAATGTCTCCTCAAATTGATTTTTTGATCCTTTCACGTCCCGGAAATGCACAAAATGGATCGCATCTCTCTTTCCAAAATACTCGATAGCAGCCGGTATATCTACCCCTTTTCCTTCATCTCCCATAGAAGCAAAACTACCCTGGCAGAAGGTAATACCATTATTTGGGCTAGGGTAAATGTCAAGCATTCTTTTAAATGCATCCACCGAAGTCATGATCCTCGGAATGCCCCGGATTCCGTCTATGGGAGGGTCATCCGGGTGCAGGGCTAACTTAACCCCACTCTTTTCTGCTTCAGGAATCACTGCTTTTAGGAAATATGCCATATTGTCCCACATTTTTTCATGGGTCAATTCACCATATTCGGTAATTGCAGGTTGATGTTCTATTTCTTTTACATTGAAAGCACTTACCAGAGCTCCTCCCCGGCTGGGTAGTTCCATATTGGTCCGTGTCCAGCTGATGACTGGCATCCAGTTATGGCAAACCGTATCAATACCAAGGGAGCCGATATTTCGAAGGAAGGTGATGAAGTTTTCAATTTCTTCATCCCTTCCTTCCAAACCTAACTTAGTCTTAACATTCAGAGATGGAGGACCTTCAATAACTTTGAGTTGCAATCCTTCCTTTTCCCAGGCTTCCTTTACGGCTTTGATGACCTTCAATTCATAGTTTTTTTCTCCCTGCATCTGGACCATACCGGGACTGATTCCACCCACAGCACCTAAGACTCCCATTTGCTTCGCAAGGGCCACCTTGAGAGGTTCAATACCCCAGAAATAAGCAAGAGACAGCTCTATACCGGCATCTTTGATATACGAAAAGACCCTGGATTTTTGATTGTTGGAAGTGATGTTTGTAACACCTATAGAAAAACCTGCGGCCGTCGCCATGCTCTTCTTGATAAATTCACGACGTTTTCCCTTCATAAGGATTGAAATTAAATGGTATAAGTTCGCTTAAAATTCTGGAGATCACAAATCACTCTTCGAGAAAGCCTAAAATCTGTTGATAAGGTGGACGTAGGCTGATTTCAACCCGGTTATTTAATGCTCTTCCTGCCGGTGTCTGATTAGAAACCCTGGGATAATAACTGCCTCTGCCACAGACGGTGAGTTGATTGCCATTAATACCACCAACTTCAACCAGATAAGTTCCCACCTGAACAGCCCGCTGTGTGCTGATATTCAAAGCTTCATTTATGGTTGACTGGCTGTTATCGGTATGGCCTTCCACAAAAATATCAAGACTGGGATACTCGGAGATGATACTGGAAAGTCCGGAAAGAGCGGTCCTTGCTTTATCACCAAGGCCTCGTTGATTTGAGAAGAGAAATCCCTGATACAACAAAATATCGAGCCTGTTGTCCGTAAAATACCAATCAATTTCATCTTCATCATAGCCTGTCATCATTTCGCCCAAAGTGGAGGAGACCAGATTGAGGCTGGCCTGGTGCTGAAGAAACCAATTGATCATTCGATTTAACCGGGCTTCTTTGGTTTTAAGATTTTCGTTTTTACGTTCCAGTTCTTCATTTAAGACCGCTTCCATCGATTGAGATTCCGTACTCAGATTCGCCATTCGTGTCCTTAGAGAAGCGATTTCCTTTTCCAATTCGATTTTATCGTTGATCAACTCACTGATCAACGTGTTTTGCCGTATCAATTCTATATTGAGCTGATCATTACGGGTGGATAAATCTTGATTGGAGTTTTCCAATTGCATCTTACTGGCTATCCAGACGGATTCTGCCTGGTCCATTTCGGTGCGGAGGTCTTTAAATTTTCCCGAACTAACACAGTTTATTCCCAGGATGGAGAGCAGAAGAATTCCAGTTTTGAAGTAAGTCTCGATCACCGGTTAAATGAGCTGATACATGGTCGAACCGATTAACCCTTTGTCGGCGTAAACACTAATGATGTAGAAACCTTTAGCTAACTTATCTGAAAGGTCATGGGCAAATTCAATTCTCTGAGAGGGTCCGACATTCACTTTCTTTGACTCCAAAGCCTCAATCACCAGTGCCTGACTATCACTACCAACTCTGACTTTCTGACCTTCATCCGAAATGGGTACCCCATTGGCATCGGTAATGGTCAGATAAATATTTTGCTCTCCCTGGAATTCCTCCGGTACCTCAACCAGGTCAAATCCAACAGCAATTTTGCGCGCCCTGCCAGCCTTTATGGTTGATTTGTCGTTTCTTCGGGCTATGTTGATCTGCATGGCTGATGCCCGGTATGCAGCGTTAGCTAACTGGGCAGTACGTTGCTCCATAAGTTGATTAGCTCTTTCCAGATCTCCTACCTGACCTTTCAGTGCGGTGTTCTGTTGTTCCGATACATTGAGCTTTTCCGTGAGTTCGGTGTTACTCATTTTTAAGGTATCATTTTCTGAGGTAAGCCGGTCGATGAGGGCTTGCATCTCCTGCCTGGTGGATTCGAGAGTTGCGATTTCTGCCCTGATGGCTTTGACATCATTGACGGCTTTTCGTTGAGACAAACGCAATTGCTCATCTTTTTTTGCGATGGCTTCCCGGGCACTCTCCAGGCTACCTTTTAATGAGTCATTTTCCATGGCAGTTGCAGAATACCGGAGATTCAGACTATTTAATTCCGTTTCGAGGTTGGTACGGACTGACACCAAAGAGTCAATTTCTAATTGCCGAATGGCTGCTTCTTTCACCTCCTGATTATGCTTAACACCGAAGTACAAAGCGGCAATAACTGCTAGTGCCAGAATGATCCCAAGAATGATGGGTAGTGAATTTGATTTTTTTTCTTCCATGATCTAAATTGGTATTTAGCGGGAATTCACCCTGATTAAACGAAATGATGCAGATTTCGGGTGTGTCCTCTAAGATATCGATAAATAATGATGTGTTCAATACTAAATTACTAATAAAACAAGCGTTAAATGAAAGGGAGTAGTTCGTAGATGAGTTCAGGTTCAAAACCTTTCTGATATGCATATTTAAAGAGCTTCAACTTCTGTACATCATCAGGATAACTAAGCAAAGTCGATTTTTTATGTGTAAGCAGGTTCCGGAGGGTAAGCTGGTAGTCATCCGGATCGATCTCTTCCCGGGCTTTATTCTGAAGGTAAGTTCCGATGTTTTTCCGGGTGAGCTCCCTGGTGATTTTTAGCATCCCCCACTGATTATTTCTGAATTTTCCCCGGGCATAGGCACGGGCAAAACGTTCTTCGTCTAAAAACCCTTCCTCAATTAATTGGCTCAAAATTGACTCCAAAATGTCTCCCCGTATTCCGATCGCCACCAGTTTATACCGGACTTCCTGATGACATCGTTCCTGATAAGCACAATACTTTTTCATTTTATCCAACGCGATGTCCGGGGTTAATTTGATTTCACTTCTCATGAAACTGGGCTAATACTTCCGGTAAAATATCAATGATTTCCTCCTGTGGTGAGATCAGGTGCGTATGGATACCCAATATTTTAGCAGTTTGTATGTTGGCTTCCATGTCGTCAAAGAATAAAGATTCTTCCGGTCTAATAGCAGCCATTTCCAACATTTTCATATAAATCTCACGATCTGGTTTCCTGCTTTTTAAATCATGTGAATAAAATGCATAATGTACCAGATCCGAAAGAGCGGATATCTGATAATGTTTCTGGAGGTGCTGATCGACCCAACGGATGTGGGTTTCGTTTGTATTGCTTAAAATATACACCTGATAATGCTTCTTCAGCTTCTTAAGCATTAATAACCGTCGCAGAGGAACCTGCGCCAACATAGCGGTCCATGCCTGAATCAGATCGACCGCTTGCGCTTTACCTCCAGATCTCCTGATAAGATAGTTTAAGAATATGACCTCGGAAATCCGGCCACATTCAAAATCAAGAAAGACGGTAAGATCTTCTGGGGAGGGATTGACAAAACTCACCGGAACCAGCTCCTGGAGCATGCTTTCTGAAGCTGGGAAATCTAAATCGATAATCACATTACCCAGATCAAAAATGAGGTTTTTAATAAGCTGCTTTGCCATGGGTTAATTTTATCAATTGTAAAAAAAAAGCCGGTTTGTAAACCGGCCTTCAAGTGGTCCCACTTGGGCTCGAACCAAGGACCCTCTGATTATGAGTCAGATGCTCTAACCAGCTGAGCTATGGGACCATTTTCGGATGGCAAAGGTATGATTCTTCATTAAATAACCAGCATATCCCCCGGTGGAACCACAAAGAAAATTTAGCTAACTGACTATGTTTTAAGGTGCACCTGAGACTATAGTCCGGGATCAGGATACTATATTTATTCTTTACTTCGTGGCTCCAAAAGATTTTGAAAAATGCAGTACCATATACTTTTTATTTCCGAGATCAAAAGGAGACTGATCGGAGAGTGCCAAATGCGCACCCTGGAATGTCTGGATCTCTTGTCAGATGAAGAAATCTGGTATCGGCCCAATGTACATAGTAATAGTGTCGGCAATCTGGTTTTGCATTTATGTGGGAATGTTACCCAATGGCTTTTTTCGACCATGGGAGGGGAAGAAGACCACCGCATCCGACAATGGGAGTTTGACGAAAGAGGACCCATTGGTAAGGAGATTCTGAAGAAAAAGATCATCGATCTGATGGTAAAAGCTGAGAAGATAATCAATTCGCTTTCAACCGGGCAACTGGAGACCTTTTATCCGGTACAAGGTTTCCGTGAATCTGGTATAGCCATACTGATTCACATCACAGAGCATTTTTCTTATCATGTGGGGCAGATGACCTACTATGTAAAAGCGAAAAAGGATCTGGATGTCGGTTATTATGCAGGACAGGATTTGGACAGAACACAATAAGGTGATTGATTTAGGATCAGGAGGAATCCCGGTCTGCCACATTAAGCAAGCCGGTCAGGATTAGCTTTGATAAATGATCCCCATCCTTTATGATCCGTACCTCCTGACAAGCTTTTTCGTT
>JBGTCB010000793.1:0-14968 GCA_041748995.1 Saprospiraceae bacterium
CGGAATCGAGCATATCGGATTACATTATCTGGATAGAGACAGTACCAATCCGCTGAAGGATATGCGGTTAATTTTCGAATTGTGGCAGATGTATCGCAACCTCAACCCGGATCTGATTTTACATTACACGGTCAAACCGAACATTTATGGAGGTATTGCTGCGGGGCTCCTGGGTATTCACTCCATTGCGGTAGTTACCGGATTAGGTTATCCATTTATTCATCAGGGTCTTACCATGACATTTACCCGGATTTTGTACCGGATCAGTAACCGTTTTCATCGTAAGGTTATTTTTGAAAATGAAGATGACCTGGCCTTATTTGAAAATGAAAATCTGATTCGAAGGACAGATCAGGGAATCAGTATCAAGGGATGTGGTGTTAATACGGACTATTTTAAACCCCGGGCGGATAAACAGCCCAACGGGCTGACTACTTTTACATTCATTGGCCGGTTGCTCTACGACAAGGGTATCCGCGAATTTGTCGAAGCAGCGCATCTGGTCCGGAAAACCAACTCTAAAGTCCGGTTCTGGCTGATTGGCCAGATCGACGAGGATAACCCGTCTGCCATCAGTAAATCGGATCTGGTAGACTGGGTAAAAGATCCGGCCATCGAATACCTGGGTTCAAAAGAAGATGTGCGGCCCTATATCGCCAAATCGGATTGTGTGGTATTGCCGTCTTACCGGGAAGGAATGGCCCGGTCGCTGACCGAGTCCATGTCGATGGGTAAAGCCGTGATCGGTACCGACACTGCAGGAGTCCGTGAAGCTATTGACGACCACGAAAACGGCTATCTGGTCCGGGTCAGGGATGTCGACTCGCTGGTCGGAGCCATGGAGGAATTTATCGCATTGAGCCGGGAAGAGCGGCAGGAGATGGGGATGAAAGGTCGCAGGAAAGTACTGCAGGAATTTGATGACCGGCGGATCGCGGAGCAAATTTGCGATATTGTTGAACAGATGATCTGATGCACTGTCCAGGTCTGGACTTGAATGAAACGGAACGGGGTACCTGAAATTTGAAAGTAAAAATTTTACTGATATCATACTTTTTCCCTCCGGGGATTTCTGCAGCATCCCGGCGGTTATATCAGTTGGCGGTTAATTTAAGTCGGTCGGACGAGAAAATATATTGCTTATTTCCGGCGAGACTGGATGATACCTTTGGATATCAAACTGAACACCGGAGCCCTTCCGGGATAATTCGGGTCAGAACCTGGAATTTCAATTTCAATAAAATCAGGAGCTGGATGAGCTCTTTAAATATAAGGTTGAACAATGATGGTAATCCAGTACAAAAAGGGTTGGGTTATTTTAGGTCTTGGATAATTCCTGACCGTGCAATTTTCTGGGCTTTATTCAGTATTCCAAAAGCCTGGTACCTGGTAAAGAATGGAGGCAGTCCTTTTACTATTGTAACAACATCGCCCCTGTTCAGCGCGCATTTAATTGGTCTGGCGTTAAGCCGTATCCAGAAGGTCAGTTGGACTGCCGATTTTCGTGATTTCTATTTTCTCGAGCACGAGGAATATGAAACCCGGGGATTTTTGAAATGGATTAAAAGGAAATGCGAGACAGCAATACTGAAAAATGCTGATTTCTGTACTTTTGTTTCAAAGTCGATGCTGGATAAATATCGGGTCAGATATCCTTTTATCCGGGATAAAAGTGATGTCGTTTATCATGGGCTGAACAATAAACTACCTACTACCAGAGATGAAGATTCCTTCCCCGTACGAATTGTATTCTGTGGCTCGTTCTATCAGGGATTGCGTAACCCCGGGGTATTGTTAGAATGTCTTCAAAGACTTTACCAGGATGGCTTCAATCTTCATCAATTGGAGATTCTGATCATCGGATCTGATGAGAAATATCTGATGGGTAATGTGGATTCACAAGTTTCAAAAAGGATCCGATGGCTGGGTCCGAGATCACCAAAAGAGACGGAGGACCTATATCGGACCTGTGACTGGGGTTGGATAGCTATTCCGACAGTGCCTGCTCATATGTATACTATTCCAATGAAATTTTACGATTATCTGAGTTCCGGATTATCACTTCTTGCTTTTGTACCAGAAGAATCGGAGGTATTTGGTATAATGGATAAATATCATGCCGGTTTATTACTAAGGCCAGATACCAGCGAGAAGAGCGTTACCCATAATTGTGCGATTCTGAAGTCTGCCTTACTCAATCCATCGGCTTATCGTATTTCTGCTGAAAATTACCAATCGATGACCGCCGTTTATGGACTGCAACAACAACTCGAACGATTTGAGCACTTGATCAGAGAAAGTTGGTAGAGCATAGAGATCGATACCGTAATTATTGCCGGATCCAGCAGGATGTGCCCTTATTTAATGATCCGGAATGGTGGGACAGGGTGGCTCCTGACCGGTGGAATGCTGCCATCTGCTTTGGAAGAGATGGGAGGATTTTAGGAGCATTTCCTTATGCCATGGAGTCGAAATTTAGTCTTACAGTGATCAGACAACCTCCCTTGACTTCACATACCCACATTCTGTTGAATCCCTATTCCAATATGACAAAAGGAGTAAAAGTCCATTCCTTTCGCCGACAGGTACTTACTGAGTTGATCAGACAGATTCCTTCATCCATATATATTAAACTGGTAGTGACATCTGAGGCGGAGAACTATCTGCCTTTTTTTTGGGCCGGTTATAATCTGTCACCTCACTACTCTTATTTGTATTATTTTACTGAAGTTAAGGAAGATATCGACCGTTCATTTAAGAAGGTTGTAAGAAAGAATATCCGGAATGGCTTAAACAGATATAAGATAGTGGAAGTCTGTGACCAGGTACGTTTCTGGAAATTTTATCGTGATTCTTACTATCGGAAAGGTTTAAACCTCATTCCTGAGGAATATTTTTACCGGATATTTGATTATTTAAAGATTAATAACCGGTTACTGACATTGGTCGCTTTGAATGAAGAAGGAGATTGGGTCGCTGCAATGATGGTTGGAATGGATAGCAAAATGGCATATTCATTAATTGCCTGTGAGAAACCGGATGTTTTCCGCTCACCTATGAGCCTCTTGATAATGCAGGCATTAAAATCTTTACAAGGTAAAGTTCAGGTTTTTAATTTTGACGGATCGATGGTGAAAGATATCGAAAGTTTTATTTCCTCATTTACTGCAGACTATTGCCAGATGATGCAGGTAAGCCGAAGTAATAATATCCTTACCAGTTTTTTATTAAATGGGTTTGGTAAATTCAGATAATTTTAAGATCAGGATCAGACCTACCTTAAATTATTTACTGAGAAGCATCGAAGTCAATGATTATCAGGGTTCATCCTTTTCCTATTCTTGCCTACGGAGACCCTGGAGACCCTGGCACCCCTCTTATCCTGAAACGACCGGGTATATAATCAATACTCTTTTTAATTATCAACATTTTCTTGACGAAGAAAGTTTATCAGCATATGCTGTCCGGTGTGCAGATTGGTTATGTGCTATTCAGCAAAAAAACGGAGCTTATTGTAGTCTGCTGGCTGGGGGCAGAAACCCCAGCGTTTTTAATACCGGAATGATTTGTCTCGGGCTGACACAAACCTGCGTAGAAGAGAATGACGAGGTGTATTTGAAAGCCGTCCGGAAGGCCATTGGATGGCTCATGGACCAGCTTGGAGATGATCCTGTCTGGCAGCGGTACGGTTATGTGGAAGGATTTTCGCCGACATATTATTCGGAGCTAATCTGGTCAGTGCTTTTTTCGAATCAACTAATTAAGGACCCCTCAATTGATGAGAGAATGCGGTCGGTGATCCTATATTTGATGAGTCGCTATAAAGAGCAGGACAGGGAGTTTTCCGGGTGGGGGTTTAAACCAGGCAAACCAGCTTATACCCATACCATTGCCTATACCTTGCATGGGTTTTTGGAGTCGGCAAGGATACTGGGTATGCCCGATATTGTCCACAAGGTGGATGAAGTCCTTGACAAGATTATCGAGATATATTCCCAGGCAGGCTTGTTAGCTGGTGCCTTTGGGATGGGCTGGATTCCGCAGAAGTCATTTACTTGTCCTACTGGCAATGCGCAGTTGTCCATACTTTATAGCACACGCTATGTGGATAATAGCCGCAAAGAATACCAGCATATGGCCAGGGCCTTGTTGATCGATATCCGGCCTCATATTCGCACCGGGAGATTTTGTTCCGGGATGAGAGGTGCTCTTCCGGGGTCTGTTCCATTCTATGGTCCCTATTTACGTTTTCATCATCCTAACTGGGCGGCAAAATTTTATCTGGATGCCGAACTGGCTCTTGAGAAATCCCAGGAATTATGAATTTCTTCAGCTGGGGGGGATTATCCGCATACCGGGGCCTGGTGTATCTTAACAAATACGGGCAAAAGTACTTTGGTAGCCGTGTAAGAGGGCTAGGAATTGCTGATTTTCTCGTGACCATTGATTATATTCAACAGGTTGGTAAGCACGATCTATATGTCGATAAAGACCTGGCAGCATCCTATTACCTGAATCTGATCGGTGAATGGAATGAGCCGGAAACATATCAGTTTTTGGCTTTTGTTTTTGAAACTTATGAGTTCTGTACATTCATCGATATAGGTGCCAATATTGGTGAAATGACCCTGCAGGCCTATGACCATCTCAATGTAAAGGAGGTTCACGTTTTTGAACCATTTCAATCATGTATGAAAGCGATAAGGAAATCACTGATGTTAAGGAGACATGCAAAACCGGTTCACTATCACCAGTGCTTCCTGAGTGATGAAAAAGGAATAGTACAGTTGGATTCAGGGATCAAAAGTACAAGGACAATCTCTCTAATGCAGGGTAGCATAACCGGAGATATCCAGGTTTCAGTTGAAAGGATGGATGATGTGATTACAAAGGATCCTGTTGGGAAGGCGATCATAAAAATTGATGTTGAAGGTGCTGAAATGAAGGTGATCAAGGGAGCCAGGGCGTATATTTTTGCACATCGACCGATTGTAGTTTTTGAGTATAATCAAAATACCCGCAGGCATTTTAACCTCGAAGCACTGGCCGGCGATCTGCCACCGGATTATTTGTTATTTCGATTGAGGCCAGATGGAAGATTAGACAAGCAGTACGAACAGTCCCGAAACTGTGTGGCGGCAGAGCAATCATTTATTGAACTCTGCGCTTCTGCTGGAATTTGCTAATCCGTAAAAACGTCCTGTGAAAATTGCAGTCATACCTTCGTGGTACAAGACCGGAGAAGAACGCTCTGGACATTTTATCGATCATCAGGTCCGGGCTTTAAAGAAATCAGGTCTTGATGTCTGGATTTTCTATTGCAATTTAAATTACAGACAAAGAAGAATTGCACCAGGCATGTCTTATGACACTGATCGGGACTCGCATTTCTGCAAATATACCGTGACGGGTTTTTTCCCTCCACGCACTTTCTTGTTTCTATTTGATTTGTGGTGCAACAGCGCATTAACTTTTTTTCGAAAAGCGGTACAGGATCGGGGTCTGCCTGACTTGTTGCATGCTCATGACTACATTGGTGGATATCTTGCAAGATTTTTGTCTCAAAAATTTTCGATACCATATATAGTGACTGGTCACTACAATGGATTTCTCGAAGTAAACCTGATACCTCGCAGGCATCATGAATTGATCATCCGTACTCTAAGAGACGCTTCACAAATTACCGCTGTAAGTCGGGCACTAGCTAATGGGTTAAAGTATTTTACGACCAGGGAAGATATCAGGTTAATTCCCAATATGGTGGATACTGAATTGTTTAGGCCTGGCCGAATGACAAGGAGGAAGGAATTCACTTTTATTTCAATAGGCTTTAATGAACCCAGAAAGAATTTCCCGCTGTTGATCAGGTCTTTTCACAATTTTCGAAAAATGATCAATGATGACGTTCGATTAGTCATAGTTGGAGATAGTGACAATATGAAGGATTTGGAATCATTGAGATCTGATCTTAATCTGGAAGATTTCATTGACATTATTGGAGTATTGAATTCAAGTGAAGTTGCAGGTGTGATTTCTTCATGTCACATGTTGATATCAGCAAGCAGTCGGGAGACGTTTGGATTGACTTTGATTGAGGCAATGTCATGCGGAGTTCCAGTGATTGCGTTTAATCATGGCGGACCTGCGGAGATTTTCAGAGAAGGTTTGGGAATATTGATTGATCGGATAACAGAAAAGGCATTAGCGAATGCGTTGATGGAGGGTTATCGGCATCATCACCACTTTGACCCTGAGATGATCAGGAAGTATGTGATTGATCATTTTAGCCCCACAGTCTATGCGGAGAGGTGGAAGAGTGTTTATCATAGTCTTTTGGAACCTGAGTCTGCACAGAGTTCGGTAAAGCGAAAGTTTTTTTAATGGTATGTTAGAAAATTGAGACCATGCGGGAACTCTACCATTTTTTGCTTCGATATTTTCGATATATGTCCGGCAGATAGTATTGCAGTGAAGATTTCAGGAACCGACGGAATCGGATAAATGAGGGCGTGCCGATTAATTGAATGATCAGTCTTTGTATTTTTGGTATTTGACTCTCACTAAATTGTGTTGGGTTGAAGTCAGGTGGAAAATGTTGATGGAATAATATAATTGCTTTGGATACATCCTGAGTCCCGATCGAGAGTATAGTTGAGTAGATGGCATCATCAAGAAAGGATTTATTTTTGCAATACCAGTCTGGTTTGTGAAACTTAAGTTTAGAAATCCATTTAATTTGTAGTTCCAGCTTTTTTTCAATGAGATGTTCCCAGTTGGTTAAGGATAAATTGCCCGTGATTCTCCGTCTTACAATAGTAAGTGGTTGATAATCATACAGCACTTGGGCATGATTGATCAGGAGGTCAAAGTAAAGTTGATAATCCTCTCCAAAATGTAATTGAGTATTCCAGCCATTTACCTGATCGAGACTGGCTTTCCTAAAAAGGTTACTGCAGGTTTGTCCTAAAGATGTAGTAAAGAGCGCTTTAAATGGTTCGGGATCTGGAGATCGAAGTTCCCTCTTGCCATTGTAGAATTGATAGAAATAGGAGGCTACAACCAGGGACGAATGCGGATCTTTGTGAACAAGATCGATCTGATGGCTGATTTTATTGGGATGAATTAGGTCATCAGCATCCAGAAATTGAATCCAGGAACCCTTGGCCAGTGACAATCCCTTATTGCGTGCAGCTGAGGGCCCAGGTTCCGGTTCGGTCGTAATGGTGAGAATATTCTCAAATTTGGTTGTGTAATCTTCAAGAACGGGTAGTGTATCATCGGTTGAACCGTTGTCGACGACAATAACTTCCAAATGTTGGTAATTTTGTCCCAGGACAGAATCAAGTGCGTCTCGGATAAAGGAGGCTGCATTAAGGCATGGGATAATGACCGATACCAGAGGATTTGTATCTAAAGGACTTCTTTCTGACATTTTGCTTTTAAACCCCCAATGCGGTAGCTAATGGGACTAATGGAATCAATGATGAAATTTTGCCAATAATAATCTTTGCGCGTCATTAAATTAAACACAGCGATTGGAAGATGTTTAAGTGGTGTTGCCAGAAATGATTTAATGGTCAGAAACAGGGCGCGTTTCGTTGAAGTCTGGTATATTTTTCCATTAAGTTTTCCATGCTGATATGCGGATTTGAGATGCCAATGCAAGGCATATTTATGTGGCAGGACGTGATGATACAGAAAGAGATCAGGTATAAAACCGATTCTGCCCCCATTCTTACGGATAATCATTTGAATATAATCATCTTCTCCATAGACCAGGACCTCACCACGCATTCCCAGGTTCTCGGGAAACCCTCCATAATCGAGAAGGATTTCTTTGCGTATCACCAGGTTTCCACCAGCCAGGGCCAATCCTTCTTCAACTAATCCCTCCGACTCTCTCAGTAATTTCATGGTTCCAAAATCTTTGGGCAACCATATAGGTTTTGAGTGGAGGTATCTTGCATAAAAAGGACCGCCAAAGCAATCATATTGATGGGATTGAGCAATGGAGTACGCTATTTGAAGGTAAGACTCCGGTAGTACCGATTCATCGTCAATATATGCAATCCATTTCGTTTTTGATCGCCGGGCACCAAGGTTTCGGGCCTTGCTCAATCCGATTTCTGGTTCTGTCACGGTCTTCAGAGGCAACCTTGCCTGAAAGGAATTGGCCAGTTCCTGGGTATTGTCGCTACTGCCATTGTCGACTACTATCACCTCAAATTTATCTTTGGAAAGACTTTGAACAACCAGGCTCTCCAGTAGCAGGCGGAGGTACTCAGACCTGTTTAAGGTGCAGATTACAACAGTTAATAATGGTTCCACTGTTCCGATAAGTCCTGGTACTTTATGTAAAACTAATGGATAGGAACTAATTCTTGTCATTCTCTTTTCCGTACTGGAAAATCAATCGGTAATCTACATGTGTTTTAATCGTAGATTAGGAAATCATAATCTTAACAAATATCTTCTATCATCATGTTAATAGTTTTTAATCTCAAGTATGAAGTTTGCTGTCATTGGTTATCCGGAGAGTATTAATGCAGGTGATGAAATTCAAAGTATTGCCGCTGCCCACCTGCTGCCCAGGGTAGATTATTATTTGCCCAGAGAGGCCCTGGATCAAGTCGATAATCTGGAAGAAATTAAACTAATATGCAATGGATATTTTATGTATCAACCAGAGCATTGGCCTCCGGCACCTTGTATCAGACCACTGTTTATATCGATGCATGCGGCGCGGTCTCTAGGCGCAGATGGATACCTTGCGAATGCCCGTTTGAAGGACTATTACGGTCAGTATGGCTCAGTGGGTTGCAGGGACCTTACCACATTGAGTTTATTTCGAGAGCAAGGGATAGAGTCCTATTTTTCGGGGTGTCTTACCCTGACCTTGGGGGATTTGTTTAGGGAAGAAACCAGAAGTCAGGAGATCCTGTTTGTAGATCCTTTTGTCAATGAGGTCGGCAGGGAATACTCCAAAAAGGTTATTAACGAGATCGTACCAAAGGATTTACTTGAAAATGTGGAACTCATCACCCATATGCGACCCGGTACAGATTTATCAATTAAGGAGAGGAATACAAGTGCCCTCCGGTTATTAAGAAGGTATGCGACGGCAAAACTGGTGATTACATCCAGGTTACATTGTGCTCTGCCTTGTCTTGCTTTTGGAACCCCGGTGTGTTTTCTGGATTTTGGTTATTCAGAGAAATACGGAAAAGATCGATTCGGCGGTTTGACGGATCTGCTGTACTGTATCAGTGATCGTCGATTCCCATTTCTGGATGGAAATCTTTTATCCAGGGTGATAAGGAAATCCATTCCAGTGACTCACATTCCCTGGAAGAAAATTTTTTCCAACGTAGATTGGTATACTCCAGAACCCAATTCCGCAGATATTGGTCCTTTGGTTGAAGAAATGAAATCAACAGTATATTCATTTGTGAATGAGAGCTAGGCTTTATTTAACGGAGGATAACAATTTTACCTAAATTTCTTTCAAAATACTTATCGATTTCACTCGAAAAGTGTTCGAAATTTGACGGATCCTGAATTTTAAATACGAAAAAGTAAGTACCGTTGGCCAATCTATCGCCAAATTCATCCGTTCCATCCCATGCTCCGTTTGTCAGGTTTCGTCCGATACTCAATGGACCAAGATCTGACTGAGTGAGTTCGCGTACTACCCTTCCCGAAGGGGTAAAGATCCTGATGAGATAATTATCCGGTACTTTATTACCGGTCAATACATAGGCAAACCTGGTGCTGCTGCTGAACGGATTGGGGTAATTTACAATTCGAGAAATGGCCGATTGCAGAATGATTTCAAAGTCGATTTGATAATCTATATTTCCGCTTTTATTACCTTTTATATCCCGGGCTTGTACGTTTAGATTGTAGATACCCTCTTCATTAAAAACGGGGTTCAGGATCATTTTTGCTATATTTTCTGAGTTTTCAGCGGGAAGAAAAATGATATTTTGATCGTCAGTAGAATATCGGACACGGTCACTATTTGGACTGACTGTGTAGACATCAAACAGACCCGGTTGGTTCAGTAATAAATTTGAGTTTTCATCTTTCAGTGTAATGATAATTTCAGGTGATGGGGAGACTATGTCGTTTTGCATAATTTGTTTTCCATCAAATGTCACATTAAGTAAGGGATTGATCCGATCCTGATTAAAATCATAAGTAGAAGACATGAAATTATTAAAGCTATGTTGTTCCGGTTGATCAAAATCTGGATTGACCTCCAGGGTCACGTTACCTTTGGGCGGTGGGATGGGAATGGTATCACTGATACTGATGGATTGATTTGGAGGCAAGGGAGGATACCATAAAGTCGCAACGGCATCAGCCGATGTACCGGTTATCAGGTGAATTTTCAAACTATCGCCTGATACCGGTCCGATATTATGGATGGTATAGTTTACTACTGCCTTATCAAGACCAGATAATGAGAGAAATGGGAGGTTTTCTCTGAAGTCTGGTACAAATTCCGGTGGTTTGTCAAATAGCACTTTCAGGTATGTAATTTTTGGAGGATTCAAGGGGTCATTACTATTGAAATTCACCCTGAATTTAAGATAGGGATATAAAGAAGGATCGATATCTGACAATGTTATGGCAAGTTCGGTTGATTCAGAAAGAAATGTCGCTACTCCGGAAGGTGAAATACCATATATCTGAACGGATACTGAATCTTCTTCAGAGAGGGACGTATTGATTTCGAGAGATAACCAGTTTATTGAAGGTCCGATCATTTTACTCTCAATGAAGCCAAATGATGCCAGAGTGGGTAGAAAGAGATTCATGGTAGCCGCATCGGAGATGTCAGTAGCCAAATCTTCGCTGATGACATTGCCACCTTTTATGAAGGTAATGGCATAGGGTCTGGGATTGCTGATCAGTTCCCGGATATTTTTGGCCCCGTTACTTTCCAAAACATTAAAAATGTTTTTTCCATCAAATAATATCGAATCAGCCTGCCATTCGTCGATTCGTAAATCATGTAGAGGTGATCTTTGTATGGTATAAAGCAAAATCATCCGGCCTTCCTCAATGGTATTATTGATGAATTCTATGATTTTCCGACGATCTTCCGCGGTTTCAACCGAAAAAGGGAAAGCGGCTATTCGCGCATATTTGTTTAATATGCTTCCATAGAGTCCGGGTCGGGTATTGAATTCAAGCCCCCACTGATTTGAGGGGTCGGATACCACCAGGGTAATTCCCTGTTCAAATTCCCAGGAGAAGAAATCGATCCAAAGAGAGCCATTGATCAGGCCTCTTGGCTGATCGTTTTGATCAAAAACCTTATTCTTGAGTATGAAATCAGTGTAAGTATTCCCAAAAGCCAGATTCCTGGTTATCGAGTCCATGGCAAGCTGGAAGAATTGATTGTCAGTGAGCTGTTGAAAGTGTCCGTGATTCCAGCCATCGGGAGACCCGGGCAGATAGGTAAAGGAGCTGTTGCGCCAGGAGGTGTTTCTAACATCTTCAGATCGGACCCGCCAATAGTAAACCGTATTTGCATTTAATGACACCTGAGGCTGCCAACTTATGATCCGCTGACTGGTAGAAATGGTTTCACCGTAAAGAAAAGGAGATTTAAAAGACCTGGTTGTATCTATTTCAAACCTGAAGGCTTTATTGTTGGTCTCTGAACTTGAGTTGAATGCCAGTAAATTAATATTCCCGGTATTTAAAATACCGTATTCCTGTGGTAGCATGGGTAATACAGCCGCGGCGGAAAAGAATACCTGCACAGCTGACCCATTAAGGGAGAAGCGATTGTTTTGTTCCGCAGCAGGTTTTGGATTCTCATCAACATGATTATCTTCATCAAGTATAAAGTCAAACAGGTGATTACCAATTTCTTTGGTCTCACCTAACGGAATTTTGAGCTCTATCTTTGTGCGATAGCCCTCTGGGTATATTAATTGTACATTATTGTATTTTGCTTGAGTGGAAGAAGGAAGGGTATGTTCAATACTGATAAAAAGCGAATCTGAGTTATCAAGGCCTAGATTGATAATATCCAGGTTGATTACAAAGGAATCCAGATCGGAGGTGACCTGCTCCGGAGTCAGCGTGATCGAAGTATGATCTATAGTATAATCAGGTGATTTAGGAAGGAAAATTTGAAATGAAGGGTCACCATGGATAGTAAATTGTTGCAGAAGTGTGCGGATACCTGGCGACATATTACCTTTAAAATTATCCAAAGTTTCCCGGGTTATAATGCCAATTGGTGATTGATTATTGACATTAAATAATCGTTTGTACCAATCAATTGCAAATTGATCCAGGGCATTTAGATATCCTAACCCCGAAGTAGCTAAATATGCCACCGCTCCCCGGTTTTGAGCAAAGACGTTGCTTTCACCAAGACTTACCTCTTTGACAAACAGATTCCCTGTAAAGCAACCGAGTGCCAGCATCACCGGGTATTTGTCTTTATTGTCGAGGAAAAAAGGGTCTTCGTATCCTTGATATTGGGTAGTAGATGTCGAGCCGTGACCAAAGTATGATTTTAAAATTATGCCCTCATTGATCAATCGTAAAGTACCTTCAGTCGTTAGACCATCAATGACGTCGCTTGATGCTGAACTCACCAAACTGACCTGTCCTGCAAAGCGACCTTCCTCAGCAATCCTGGCCATATCGTTCATTCTTCCCTCGATAAACTTTTGTTCGGATTCACCTACCCCACCACTCAGATGCAGTACCCTCTTCATCCAGGCCCGGTCTTCAATGGTCTGGGGAGCGTTGGCGATCAGATCTTCCATGACTTTGATTTTATCCAGGTAAATCCGGATATGTTCGGGATTCCTGGCTGCCAGTCTTCCCACCGGGATCACTGGAACGCTGCTTTCCCCCTTACTAACCAGAAGGTTATCCGATCCGGGCAAACCATAAACCGGCAGGTAATCATAGGTTTCCGGACTATTGCGCCCTTCTTTATACTCCAGTCCCTTGCCTACCAGAAAGATAAACTCCGGTCCTTCCCAGCTACCACTAATGTAATTCGCAAAATTCTTGATGCTTAGCGGATGTTTATCCACCCCATAGGCAAACTGATCGATCAGCTGTTGGATTTCGATGATCTGGGTCCCGTAATTACCACCGGTTGGAGTCTGACGGTATTGCGCATATTCGGAGACCCGGTTATTGCCCTGACCATCATCAAATAAATCCCGGTGGGAGATCATAATAAAGTTGGCATTGGATTCACGGAGATCTGTCCATGCGGTGGGCTCTATGATTAACCCGGGCTGGGGTTTACCGGCATTTACAATCAGGACTTGCCGGTTTCGGGGACCGGCCGGAAGATTCAACCGGATACGGTTTCCCTCCATTGTTCCGCTGCTGATGCTGCCACTACTCAGATCATAAACCAGAGGCTCCATCCCTGCATGGTTGAAATTCTCTATTTCAAGATAGGCTCCGTCCCGGACATCTTCGAGATGAATTAATAATTCATCCTCCTGATTAAAACTTAAACTTCTGGGATAAATTAATTCGACGATCGAAAAGCGGATTTGATTCGTACTGGCGCCGGAGGTGGTCGTGAGAAATGTGTTGGTGTTCTTTAAATCGGAATGGTTCAATTCAATGGTTGAATCCACAAGTACCGAGCCACCCTCTCCGTTGATGGCAGCGAATTTAAATTGGACAAAATCCTGCCCATTCCATTTCATAGTAACGTCATGGAGCCCCAGATTGCCTGTCATCCGGAAATGAAGTTGTGGTTGGGGACCATCGACTGCGATGTTGGTAGAAGGGAGATTGAATGTATGTCTGGTTGCTCCCGGGGTACAAAAGCCTTCTCCCTCTCCATAAGTCGAAAAACGAACGCCACGTGAATTGATCTGACCCTTAAAATGAGCTGCTGATAGAACCAGTTTTTCCCGGTGCAAGTACCAGTTTTTCGCCGGAGGAAGTGTGCCAGTCAGGTCATTGTCCACCACTTCATAGCGAACTGAAGACGGGCTACCGGGGGTCCAGGTAAGAAAATAAGCTGAGGTATCGGTGGTCAATCCGTAATCCGGATTGAGCATTTGCCGGTCAGGATCGGAGAAAAGGTAGCGATCAAATTGTGACCGGTTCTTTTCCCCGTAAAATTCGAGGTAATCGCCGGAAGTCAGAGGGCCTGCGACTCTAGAGGTGTGCAGCCTTTGTTCGTTACCCAGCCAATACAGGCGGAAAGTACTCACATCAATCTGGTCAACCGGAAGTCCTGCACTTGCCAGTTGCTGGTAGGTCAGGCGATAGATTCCGTCTTTTCCGACCTTGATCTTGACGTATTGCTGATCATAGTTGATCCATTCATTACCGTATAACGTCGTTCCGTTCCGAACGATTTGACCAATGATGGTCGTATCAACCAGGATGGTCAAAAGTAGGAAGGTCAGCGTATAGCGAAGGAGATTCATTCTAAACTATTGTCAGATGTAAAATTAGGGTATTAACGCCACAATAGCGACATCCGATTCAACACTATTGGAAGAACGTTTATCTGGTCAGATCGTAAACGTCTGAATTACCTCACATGATCAGGATTATCTTAAATCAGGGTATATTTACTAATAATCTGGATAAAAATGGATTTATCAAATATTCAAAATAAAGTCAATCAATACCATCAGATATTAGAAAATACCGAACAATATCGAAAGGACTGGCACGATTCATTAAAAAATGCGATTATCAGCCAGCTTGAATCCATTGTAAGCCAAACCGGCCTGAAAGCTAAGGTTGAATTGAAAAACGAGTTGCTGCATATGGAAGCTATAGTGCTTTCCCTTGGTCATGTGGAAAGCGGAATCTCCGAAATGATTGGTGATGCTAAGCGAGAACTCATCAAGTCTAACGGGATGCTAATCTACCAGCAGTTGTTTAATGGAAAGGTGATGATCACCGTCGTTTATCCTTTTATTGAAGGCCTGGGTCAGCC
>JBGTCB010000794.1:0-7236 GCA_041748995.1 Saprospiraceae bacterium
AAACAACAGGGATCGGCTACTGAGATCTCAAATAATCCAGATTACTAAATAAAGCAACAACTTACTATGATCATTACTGTACAGGAACTCAAGAAAAAAATGGATAGTGATGAAAAATTCATTCTCATCGATGTGCGTGAGCCCTATGAACATCAGGAGTTTAATATCGGAGGAAAGTTGATTCCGATGGGTAGCGTACCTTATGCTCTTGAAGAACTGGAATCGCAAAAAGATGAAGAAATCATTTTATACTGTAGATCTGGAAATCGAAGTGGTATGGCCCAGGAGTTTTTAATGCAACAGGGCTTTAAAAAGGTTCTGAACCTGACGGGTGGTATGCTAGCCTGGGTGGATGCCTTCGGAATGGAACACTAAGGCATCATTTCTGAAGTAAATGATATTATGGACGAGAATGTTTTTTGTCAGGTCGAAGAAGCGAAACTGCGTATAGCCGGAAGTATATAAAGATTTCGATGATGAAGAGATGACGAAAAGAAACCGTTCTTAGTATCAGGTATTTCGGAAAGGATGCACTAAAATTTGTTTTTCCACATCATGGATTCAACCGGCCGGATGCTGCGCTCATTGTATTTGGCACCGGATTTTCGGTTATAATAGTTCCCGATCTCTCCTTCAACCTGAAAGTATATTAACTGTCCTACCGGCATGCCCGCATAGATCCGCACCGGCTGAACACAGGAAATCTCCAAAGTCCAGGTATTACAAAAACCGACATCTCCCTTTCCCGCTGTGGCATGAATGTCAATACCCAGCCTGCCGATACTTGATTTTCCTTCTAAAAATGGTACGCAGGTATGTGTTTCGGTATATTCCTGAGTCACTCCCAAATACAGGTTTCCAGGTTTGAGTACATATCCCTCTGGCGGTATCACAATCTCCCGGATCCGGTTGTGTTTTTTTGCATCCAACTCTTCATCAATATAAACGGCCAGATACCGGCTCAGGTGCACATCATAAGAGTTCGTACCAAGACAACTCAGATCAAAGGGCTCTATCACAATTTCGCCCTGATCGATGAGCTCGAGTATTTTTTTATCTGAAAGAATCATGAGTTGACAAAGATATCAGATTCGTGAGATGAATAAGTTAATCTGCCAAAAGTGTAGAAAAACATTTAGGAAGTTGTCCACACCGAGATTGAAGCATCATCACTTGCAGCATAGAGGCGGTTACCAGACTCAGACCACAAGAGATGGTTGACTGAATGGATATGCCCCCCTGATTTGCTTGCATCTAACGATTTTATTAATGAAAAATCTTCTGTATTCCATATCCGGATGGTCTTGTCACGACTCGCAGATGCCAAAACCGGTCTGACTGGGTGTTTTGCAAGATGATTGACGGTAAACCAATGAGCAGAAAGATCAACTCTGGGGTGGATCAGATCGTCCATTCCCCAAACCCGTAAATGGGCATCCCGACCTCCCGAAACAATAGTTGAATCATCTAACCAAAACAGTGTGAAAACTGATGGTTTGTGTGCTGATTCTATGTGGGCCTTCACAGTCCAGTCGTTCAGTGAGAGAATATAGATCTGGCCATCACTGGCTCCAACCGCTAAATGATCTTTAGCCGGATTTAGTGCCAGAGCTCTTAGGGGCCGGTGCGATACGGCAATTGATTCTTCAATTTCGGTAGTGATCGGATTCCAAATACCGAGTTTACCATCTCCTCCGGCTGTCATGAGCTTTTCAGAACACACAATTAGGTCATAGATTCCTTTTTGATGGTAGACCTTACGACGCGGTGGATTGGAGGATCCGGGGTCCACAAAAAAGAGATCTCCTGCCAGAGTGCCGGCAACGATCCCGCCACTATCAGGCATGTAATAAAGACTGAATATTTGATCATTCACATCGGCAATGACCCTGCCATCCTCCTGGTCTGACGGCCAGCTTACTATCCAGCCATCTCCACCTCCAGACAAGACCTCTTTATGAGAATTATCATAACAAAGAGAATAAATAGAGCCTTTATGGCCATGTAACTTCCTCTCAAGGGCAATCCTCATACTTATGGTAGGTCAATTTAGCTTTGCAAGATTATAAAAATGTCTACTCCCCGGAGATGTTATCTTTGTGAAGTATCATATTTTGAATTTTTGTGGCCCTTTTAGAAGTAAAATACCTTACGGATAATGCATCATTGGCAATTTGGCAAATCGAAGAACAGGATTCCTATTTTCTCAGGCTATTGGACCTGACGGCCGAAGAAGAACAATTCATATCCGAAATAAAGGGTAGACGAAAAACCGAGTGGTTAGCCAGCCGTTGGTTGTGGATTATCCTTACCAAAGATTTACATCATGGTTCCATTATCAAAGACAAGTATGGCAAACCATGGATACAGGACTCTGACTGGCAGATGTCCATTAGTCATACGCACAATTATACAGCTGTGATTACGGCACCATTCCCGGTAGGAATCGACATCCAGACGAAGGTAGATAAGATCACTCGTCTTGCCTCCAAATTTCTCTCCGAAGAGGAATTGGAGCAGGTCTCCTTAAGTGCTTCACCTATCGATCATTTGCATGTTTATTGGGGGGCTAAAGAGAGCCTCTACAAAGCTTATGGTCGAAAAGCTCTGGACTTCAAAACTCAATTGTCAGTTGCTTCGTTTAATCTGGAAACAGGTATTACCAAAGGTTTTCTCGAAAAAGATGAGAAAAAAGAATTTGAGATTCGATTTGAGCTAAACAAACACTACGTTTTAGTATATGCCCTTGAATGTTTATGATGAATAAGTCCTTCATTATTTCTGTTTTCACTTCGGTACTGATCTTTTCAGGCTGTAAGAATGATAACACTACCCTGGCACAAGCAACATCCAGTGATGATGCCATTGAAGTGCCGGATGATTTCCGGCTGTTTTATGATCGGTTCCATGAGGATACCAGTTATCAATCCGATCATATAATTTTTCCTTTAGATGGTCTTCCCGCCAATGCCGATACGCTGACACAGGGCGAAGACTTTACATGGGTGAAAGAAAATTGGAGGTGGCACCGGACTATGGATCCCAAACTGACCGGGTATGCTCGGCATTGGGAAGTTCTGAGTTCCGGGATGATCGTTGAAAACATTGTAGAAACGACTTCCAATATCGGTATGATACGTCGTTTTGCAAAAATGGGTGATGAATGGATGCTTATTTATTACGCTGGGATGAATCCAGTACCGTAGGGAATTGGGATATAAAAAAATATGATCAGACAAATTTCGGCACAAATTGGGTATTTCAACATCCCCCTGGAAAGGTGTGTGCTTGACCTGATGGGATTTTATCCTAATGACCACTTTGTTGATCCTGGCTTTCCTCTCCGGCCTGACTTAAAAAGGTTAGACTGATCCCGGCAATCATCAGCGCCAGAGAACCATAGAAGGGGTTATCTCTTTTAGCCACTTCGATCATGTCTAAAAGATCAAGCACTGCAATGACAGCACCCAGGATAAACAAGATTAAACCGATCAGGCGAAGGGATCTCATGGCAAATGACTTATTTTACAACCTCCCCTTTTCTCAGGTGAAGGCAAAATTTGCCATAAGCTCACTAACGGAGTGCCTACGAGTGGATTTTGCAAGTGTGGGTCGAAGTTAAATTACATTCAAATATATAAATTAGTTACAATATATAAATGTCTTATTAGCAAGAGAGATTAGAATAATTGGCAAAAGTACGGGGGATTCTAGAAAAATCGATTCTGAGACAGGTATAATCGGACGTATTTTTGTACTCCGGATTCGAGGCTGGTAAATTGCTTATGATATCCACTGTTACGGAGTTTAGTCATGTCTGCCTCGGTAAAATATTGATATTTATCACGGATATCTACCGGTGTATCGGTAAACTCAATCCGGGGTTCTTTGTTCATAGCGGAAAAAGTCGCTTTGACCAGGTCAAGAAACGTGCGGGCTTTGCCAGTACCGGCATTATAAATTCCTGATACCGGCTTCATTTGCATACAATAAAGACAGATAGCAACAATATCCTCGACGTAGACAAAATCACGACTTTGATGACCATCGGCAAAATCAGAGCGGTGAGACCGGAAAAGATTCATCTTTCCAGTTTCAGAGATTTGCCTGAAAGCATGAAGAATCACACTCGCCATCCTTCCTTTATGGTATTCATTGGGGCCATAAACATTAAAAAATTTGAGACCATGCCACACAGGAGGTGATTCTGTTTGCTGATGTGCCCAAAGATCAAAAGCGTTCTTTGATTGACCATATGGATTGAGGGGACTCAGTTTACTGATGACATCATGATCATCGTGATATCCCAGGGCACCATCTCCATAAGTTGCAGCACTGGAAGCATAGGTTAGTGGAATTTGAAATAATTGACAGGCCTCCCAGATCTTCTTGCTAAAGTTGAAATTCAGTTCATCAAATATCGAGTGATCCGATTCGGTTGTATCCGTACGGGCACCTAAATGAAAAATATGTCCTACCCGCTGATGATTTTCTCCTAGCCAATTTTGAAAGTTATTACGATGAACAATGCCAGAAACCTGCTTATTGCTCAGGTTCATTAGTTTGTCTGGACTGCTAAAATCATCGACAGCAATGACCCCTCCGATCTGTTGGTCATTAAGGCCTCTGATCAGACAGCTGCCAATAAAACCTGCCGCACCGGTTACGACGATCATAATGAATTGTCTTCGGCATACATTTCAATCGGGGGGCAGGTGCATACTAATGTACGATCCCCATAGGCATTATCTACCCGGCGAACAGTTGGCCAGCATTTGCCATGTTCTCTTACATATGGTAATGGATAAGCTGCTTTCTCCCGGCTGTAGGGAAATGACCAATTATCGGAAACCACCATTGATATTGGATGCGGA
Organism: Saprospiraceae bacterium; assembly: GCA_041748995.1. Taxonomy (GTDB): domain Bacteria; phylum Bacteroidota; class Bacteroidia; order Chitinophagales; family Saprospiraceae; genus JABDMH01. The sequence continues at coordinate 4,875 of JBGTCB010000794.1, forward strand.
GCATTGACCATGACATTGTTATCAGCCGGATATTCACCACGGGCAATCTCATCGATCTCTGACTTTATCTGGATCAGAGCCTCACAAAACCGGTCCAGTTCCTCCTGATCTTCACTTTCAGTGGGTTCGATCATCAGGGTGCCTGATACCGGGAATGACAAAGTTGGAGCATGAAAGCCATAATCGATCAATCGTTTTGCAACATCCTCGGCCCCAATTCCCACCGACTTAAAGGGTCGCAAATCCAAAATGAATTCATGGGCACAGTATCCATTTTTTCCAACGTACAGGATGGAATAATGTGCACTTAATCGCGATTTCAGATAGTTGGCATTGAGAATTGCCATCTTTGTTGCCTCCGTGATACCCCGGGCACCTAACATCTTGATGTACCCATAAGAAATCAACAATATACTGGCACTACCATACGGCGCAGACGAGACCGATCCGCTGGACTGCTGTGTTTGTTGATCGCTAAAGATATGTCCTGGTAAAAAAGGTGCCAGTCTTTCATTGACACAAATTGGACCCATGCCCGGACCACCGCCTCCATGCGGAATCGCAAAGGTCTTATGTAAATTTAAATGACAAACATCGGCACCAATCCTCGCTGGATTTGTAAGGCCAACCTGAGCATTCATGTTGGCACCATCCATATAGACCAGACCCCCGTTTTCGTGAATAATTTCACAAATTTCAATGATCGACTCCTCAAAAACTCCATGTGTTGATGGATAAGTCACCATCAATGTGGCCAGGACTTCCCGGTATTGTTGTGCTTTGGATCGTAAATCATCTACATCAATATTACCATTATCATCACAGGCTACAATCACGACCTTCATTCCCGCCATAACAGCACTCGCCGGATTGGTACCATGGGCGGAGGAGGGTATCAAAGCAACCGTCCTCTGATGATCATTCGTTGAAGCATGATAACCCAGGATTGCCATCAATCCGGCATATTCACCCTGTGCTCCGGAATTTGGTTGAAAAGAGCAGGCTACAAAGCCGGTAATTTCACAAAGGTCTTTTGCCAGATCGTCAATAATTTCCTGATATCCTTCTACCTGATCCTGCGGTACAAAGGGATGTATGTTTGCAAAAGCATCCCAGGAAACCGGAATAAGCTGAGTAGCTGCATTGAGTTTCATGGTGCAGGAACCCAATGGTATCATGGAATGGGTCAGAGATATGTCCTTGTTCTCCAGGCGTTTTAAATATCGCATCAGTTTAGTTTCGGTCTGATGCCTGTGAAAAACCGGATGAGTGAGAAAATCACTGTTGCGCTTAGCCCAATCCGGAATTCCCGTTTCCTTAATCTGGGGAAGACTGACTTCAAAAAGATCACACAAATCCCGCAGATCATCTGATGTAGTGATCTGATCAAGAGATAGTTGTGCAACATCTCCATCAAACCATAAGTTGATCTTCCTTTCTAAAGCGCGTGTCTTGATGGAAGTTTGTTGTAGGGGTGACAATAAAACCCCCACCGTATCAAAAAGCTCCTGATAGCAGAGATCGTATTTGGCCGATAGCGCATGCTTCAAAGTATTGGCCATTTCTGCAACATGTTGAGCGATGCCCCTCAATCCTGCCGGTCCATGATAGACTGCGTACATCGCAGCCATGTTGGCAAGCAGAGCCTGGGCTGTACAAATATTGGAAGTAGCTTTCTCCCGGCGTATGTGTTGTTCACGGGTCTGTAGGGCCATGCGCAAGGCGGTATTTCCACTTACATCGATCGAGACACCTATGATACGTCCGGGAATCTGTCTTTTGAAGCGGTCCTGAGTAGCAAAAAAGGCCGCATGTGGTCCGCCAAATCCCATGGGAATGCCAAATCGTTGACTATTACCGATCACTGCATCAGCACCCCATTCACCTGGAGGGGTCAGCAGAGTTAAAGCAAGTAAGTCCGATGCCACTATTACAAAAGCTTCTGCGGCATGGGTTTCTTCTACGATCTTCCGGTAATTTTCGATGCCTCCCCTGGCATTTGGGTACTGCAACATGATGCTAAAAACAGAAGCATCCACTTTAAACTTTCTCCAGTCAGATACCACCACTTTAATTCCTAGTGGCTTAGCCCTGGTCTGAACAACCTCAATAGTGTGTGCAAATACATTCTGGTCGACCAACAGCGTATTAGCCATGTCAGTAGCTTTTTTATTTCTCAATCCATGGAACATATTCATAGCTTCCGCAGCAGCGGTGCCTTCGTCCAGGAGCGAGGCATTTGCAATGGGTAATGCTGTCAGATCACTAACCAGCGTCTGGAAGTTCAGAAGAGATTCCAATCTTCCCTGGGAAATTTCTGCCTGGTAGGGAGTGTATTGGGTATACCAGCCCGGATTCTGAA
>JBGTCB010000795.1:0-8044 GCA_041748995.1 Saprospiraceae bacterium
CTTCCTCCAGCCTTGTCTGGCTTGCATCTTATTAAATTTTTACTCATTCAGAGGTAAATAGAGGTGCCTTTAAGTAAAAAAAGCCAACTTTTAATAAAACGGATCGTTACCTTAAGAGTTATTCCAAAAATATTATATGAGGTTAGATAAAATACTCACCATTTCATCGCTTTTTTTCATTATTCCGTCTTACGGCCAGGCTTTGTTGCATAGTGAACTACTGGAGGAAGTAAGCCAGACAGAGCTCACAGCCCTTACCGGTTTTCCAGCACTTCATGGAGTTGAGGTTTATAAAGTGCAATACTTGACCACCGGTTCCGATAATCAACCGGATACAGCCTCAGGATTAGTTGTATTTCCTGATGATACCTCCATAGTTCGCATACTCGCATACCAGCATGGTACCACCTCCGGACCGGAAGATGTTCCCTCTAATCTGAATGGAGAAGCAACGTTGGTAAAAGCTTTTGCAGGTCAAGGCTACATTGTCACGGCAGCAGATTATTTGGGTTTGGGAGACAGCCGGGGGTTCCACCCCTATGTACATGCGGCCACGGAAGCCAGTGCCGGTGTCGACCTTCTAATCGCAGGAAAAGAATTGGCTGATGAACTGGGATTTAGTGCGGTGCAGCAAATATTTGTAACCGGCTATTCGCAGGGAGGCCATGGAGCGATGGCTATGGCTCAGGCTTTGCAAGAAAGACCAACCGACGATCTTTGGATTACTGCAGCCGCTCCAATGTCCGGACCCTACAGCATATCAGACATTATGAGAACGGTGACATTACAAGATTCTCAGGAATATTTTTATCCTTCCTATGCCGTATACATTGTTCTGGGTTACCAGGAAATCTATGGTAATCTTTATGATTCGATTGAAGAGGTCTTCAAACCGGTTTTTATTGGGATGATCAATTCGTTCCATAATCAGGAAATTACCTTAGATGTTTTAAATCAGTTTCTCATTAATCAACTGATCAATGACACCGGAAAGAGCATTCCAAAAGAATTATTTAATGAAAGCTATTTAAATGCGGTGCTCAATGATTCGTTGCATCCGGCTCAGGTGGCACTTAGGGATAATGATACCTACCGATGGGTACCGGATTTTCCTATGCGCATGTACTATTGCATGGCAGATAATCAGGTTAGTTTTATGAATAGCCTGGTAGCCGAGGAGTATATGCGGGATGCAGGTGCACAGGATGTGCAGGCGATCGATGTTTTTCCCTCCGGTGATCACGGAGGTTGTGTGGTTCCTGCAGTATTGTCTACCTTGGCATTTTTTAATGGATTTGATCCTGCGACAACCGCCAGAGAGTTTAATTTTTGGCAAGATATGAGCATTGCTCCCAATCCGGTTTCAGATGATTTTCAGATATTCGTTTCTGACGATCTGACTGCTTCCCGTTTACAGATCTACAATCAGATGGGAGAATTAGTAATGGAAAAACACGATATTGTTTCATCTGGAATCAACGTTCGTGATTTACCTGCCGGGATCTATTTTTTGACAGTTCGAAACCCTCTGCGAGGATGGAGAACAGCTTTTGTAATTCAAAGATAATGACGGTTTTAACAGAAATAGAGCGTCAGTTATTAAAAGATAAATTGCTTTTGAAAATTGAACGTACCAAAGTAAAAATGGAGAGAATGACGGACATGACGCAACCTATAAGTCCGGAAAATTCTATTGGCAGAGTGAGTCGCATGGATGCTATTAATAATAAAAGTGTTATGGAAGCGGCCTTGCGCTCCGCCCGTATGGAACTGGATGCCATGCAATCGGCTCTCCGGAAGCTGGAGACAGATGAGGCATTTGGCCAGTGCGACCGTTGCGGTGCACAGATTCCATTTCAAAGACTGGCCTTAATGCCGGGTAGTACCAAATGTGTTCATTGTGCCTGAAATTACCGGTACGAATCAAATTAAATGGGGTATTTTGGGTCCGGGCAGAATTGCCGAAAAATTTGCCCGTGATCTCTCCCTGATTTCCGATGCCGAGCTGCATGCAGTGGCTTCCCGTTCGCCTGATCGGGCCAAAGCGTTCGCAGAAAAATTCAAAGTTGCTTCCACGTATCCATCGTATGAATCGATGGCCGGTGACAGTGCAGTCGACATCATGTACATTGCGACCCCTCATACCTTTCATCTGAAGCAGACTTTGATGTGCCTGGAACAAGGTATTGCTGTGCTGTGCGAAAAACCTGCCGGTATCAATCAAAAAGAAGTTCAGCTAATGGTAGATGCCTCCCGTCATAACCAGGTTTTTTTTATGGAAGCTTTGTGGACCCGTTTTTTGCCGTCCATGACAAAAATCCTTGAGATCATCAAAAGTGGGGAGATGGGTGAAGTGGAGCAAGTGGAGGCAGAGTTTTGTTTCACTGCTCCGGTTGACCCGCAAAATCGCCTCTATAATATGGAATTGGGAGGTGGCTCAATTCTCGATATCGGCATCTACCTGGCGTTCCTGGCTTATCAACTTCTAGGAAAACCACAAGCCATTCAGGCCAGTGCTCAGTTAACAACTACCGGTGCCGATCAAACCTGCAGCATGAATTTTAACTATGCAGACAAAAAAAGTGCGGCACTGCATAGTTCGCTGCTTTATGATTCAGACATGCCGGCCCGGATTGTTATGACCAAAGGATATATTTTAATGCAACCACGGTGGCATGAATCTCCGGCGCTAACTATTATCAAAGCGGGCTATGATGCGGAGCAGATAAATTGCCCTCCAATGGGAAAAGGATTCAGCCATGAAATCCTTGAATGTCACCAGTGTCTCCGAAAAGGTAAAATTGAAAGTGACTTATGGTCACACCAGAACAGTCTGGATTTAATAGGCATTCTCGATGAAGTAAGACGACAGACCGGAGTGGTTTACCGAGGCCGGGATTAGTTCCTTCCTTAATGACCATTGAAAATAAAATAAAGACTGGCAAGTAATAATAAAAATATTCAACCGCAATAAACTATTTAAGACACCTGCTGTTTACCAATGTTGCGATTCGCATATAAAAATAAATGTTGGTATGTTTGGTTTTTTGAAAAAGGACCCCAAAAAGCAATTGGAAAAATTAATCAGGACAAAACTGGAAGAAGCTCGCGACATTCAGCGGTCGGGTGACATCAAAGGATTTGCCAGGATGATGGGCGAAATTGATGAGTTGCAGAAAAAACTCGAAGAACTACAGAGGGGATAGGTTTTGAAAGTGCAGCGGATTTTCCTATCATAAAGAGCTTTTAAATCTGATTATCATAATGGGACTCAGATTTTATTTACTCTGCTATAAACAAGGGTTCATTTCCCAAAAAATCATTTTCCAATTTGTCACCAAAAAGTAAGAAGGAGAAGACTATCTCACAGAGTCTGATAAAGTATTTCTATTTGACCCGGAACGGAGCTACAGACATGGCCGGAAAATTTAATTTACAAACTGTTTAGCCTGGTCCGATCACCGGTAAATAGATCAAATTGATTATCTTTCGATTTTTTAATCCATTCCCATAAACTTTTGAGAAGACACCTTGCAGAAGATCTCGATTACCTGTTTGGGGAAAAAGGTGATGCCACCCGGGCTGAGGGGATGCGACGCTATATGAAAGATCAGTTTCCTTATTATGGTATCAGTAGTCCGGTTCGGCGGACGATATTAAGTGAATATTTCACCTTAAATAATTATCCTGATCCTTCAGAATTTCCGGTTATTCTAGACGAATTATGGTCTTATGATGAACGAGAGATGCAATACGCTGGTTTGGATCTGATCCGTCGGCTAATAAAGAAGCAACCCATAGAATTTATTGAGGTCCTGGAAGATTTGATGGTTCGTAAATCCTGGTGGGATACGGTTGATGCATTGAGCGTTGACGCAGGTACCCTGTTTCAAAAATATCCTGCTCTGCAAATCAATACAACCACGCACTGGATGTCCTCAGGTAATTTGTGGCTGAAAAGAGCTGCCGTCATTCATCAATTAAAGTATAAGGAGCATACAGACTGGAATCTCCTTCAGAAATATATTTTACAGATCGCTGACAGTACTGATTTCTTTCTGAGAAAAGCGGCAGGATGGGCTCTCCGGCAATATTCAAAGCACAATCCTGAGGCAGTCCGGAATTTCATTGAAAAATACCGGGACAAACTTTCAGGACTCACCATTCGGGAAGGTTCAAAATATGTTTAGTTTCACAGTGAGGTTTAAATTTTAAAAATGATTAGAATCTATAAAAAAGATCACGACGTTATTCTCGAAAAGGATGAATACTGGTATGAGATTTCCAATGTGGATTGGAATCAGTTTATTAATAGAGAAGGTCTTTACCGGTATGCCAGTGAACAGCTGGGTGACGCCACCCGTTTGGGAGATCAACCCGTATTACCCGGTGAACCACCCATTTCAGGACAGGAGGTTTGGGCCGCCGGGGTGACTTACCTTCGCAGTAAAATTGCCCGGATGGAGGAAGCCGAAGCTGCCGGAGGAGGCAATTTTTATGACCGGGTATACGATGCACCGAGACCGGAAATATTTTTTAAAGCAACGGCAGCACGAACCGTGGGTGATGGTCAGGATGTCTTCATACGACGCGATTCTACATGGGATGTACCGGAACCTGAACTGACGCTCTTTATATGCAGTACAGGAACGATAGAGGGATATACTATTGGTAACGATATGAGCAGTCGCAGTATTGAAGGTGAAAATCCTTTATACCTACCGCAGGCAAAAACCTATGAAAAATGTGCGGGTCTGGGCCCTTGTATTATGGTGTCGGAAAATCCGATTTCACCGGATTCTCAGATTCATCTAGTAATAGAAAGATCCGGTAAGACCATGTATGATCAGGCGGTGTCGATCAGCCAGATGAAAAGGACCCATCATGAACTCGCAGAATACCTTTTTCGGGAATGTGAATTTCCTCACGGTTGTTTTCTAATGACCGGTACTTGTCTGGTACCTGAACATCCTTTTACACTTCAGGTGGGAGATAAAATCATCATTGAGATAGATGGTATTGGTAAATTAATTAATTATGTTGCAAGAAGGGATTAATGCAATAAGGGTATATCATACCCGTAAATCTAAAATTCGAATTTCACGAATAATAAAAACTTGGATTCGGCTTCAGAATATTTAAAAATAAGTGATCGAAAATATAATTTCAAAAAAATAGAAAGATGCAATTAACCGGAAGTCAATACATCGGGAAAACCAGTTCTCTTAAAGGAAAGGATTTTTTTAATGCTATTAATCCTGCAAATGGTGAAACTCTGGACGGTACCTATGCAGAAGCAAATTTAGAAGAGATTGCGGCCGCGGTTGAACTGGCTGAAGATGCTTTTCAAACCTACCGCTCCATCAATAATGAACAAAAGGCTTCTTTTCTGGAGGCGATTGCTGGTCAAATCATGGGTCTGGGGGAGACGCTGATTAACCGGGCTATGCACGAGACCGGGTTGCCCCAGGCCAGACTGGAAGGAGAACGGGGCAGGACTGTTGGTCAATTGAGACTTTTTGCGCAAGTGGTTCGTGAAGGTTCCTGGGTGGATGCCCGTATTGATCCTGCCATGCCTGACCGCAAACCTCTGTCAAGATCAGATATACGCCAAATGTTACGACCGCTGGGTCCGGTTGCTGTGTTTGGCGCTAGTAATTTTCCGCTCGCTTTTTCGGTGGCCGGTGGTGATACGGCGTCTGCTCTGGCCGCCGGTTGTACAGTAGTTATCAAGGGACATCCTGCTCATCCGGGCACCTCTGAACTGGTCTTCAGGGCAATGCTGGCAGCAGCAGATCAGACGGGTATGCCGGATGGGGTTGTCTCGCTGATTCATGGTACCGGGCACCAACCCGGAATGCAACTTGTACAGCATCCTTTGATTCAGGCGGTGGGTTTTACCGGTTCATTCCGGGGTGGAAAAGCACTGTTTGATCTGGCAGGTAAACGGCCGGTTCCCATTCCGGTATTTGCGGAAATGGGGAGTACTAATCCGGTTTTTCTGCTTCCGGGTGCGCTCAGGGAAAGGGGAGAGAAGCTTGCTGAAGGTTTGGCTGCTTCAGTAACCCTTGGATCCGGTCAGTTTTGTACCAACCCTGGTCTTGTGTTGATGCAGAAAGGAAACGCGGATGTATTTAAGGCCGCACTTGCAGGACAAATAGAAAATAATCCCGGTGGCACCATGTTGACAGAAGGCATTCGTAAGGCTTATGTGATGGGTTTGAACCGGCTGGAAAATACGGAAGAAGTAGCGTTACTTGCGGAGGGCCTGGAAGCTGCCAGTGCCACGGGTGCACCCGCTAAGATCTTCACTACATCGGCACAGGCATTATTTCAATATCCGGAGCTGGCGGAAGAAGTCTTTGGGCCAAGCAGTCTTTTGGTGGAAGCAACTGGAAAGGAAGAACTTCTTCACGCAGCGCAGGCACTGGAAGGGCATCTTACCGCTACCGTCCATGGCACCCCAGATGATCTCATCGAATACGCACATCTGATCCGGATATTGGAAAGGAAAGTAGGACGGATTGTGATCAATGGGTTTCCCACCGGAGTGGAAGTATGCCATGCGATGGTACACGGAGGTCCGTATCCGGCAACTACAAGTGTGCAATCCACTTCCGTGGGTACCAATGCCATCAAACGCTTTGCCAGACCGTTGTGCTATCAGGATTTTCCCGATGCCTTATTGCCGGATGAATTGAAACATGATAATACGCTGGATATTTGGCGAATGGTGGATGGTGAGATGAAAAAATAGATGTGCCCGGCAATTTTAATTGCCAGGGCGAAGACATTTATTTGAACGAGAAACTTGGTCGTCGTTGCAATAAATTTGTCCGACACTGGTGTTCGTGGTAGGAGCGTAGTAGTGCAGAGTAAGAGTCGATTTTAATTTTGATTTATAATTTCTTTTATTTGAGAGATATGTGCCCGGCATTTTTAATTGCCAGGGCGAAGACATTTATTCAAACGAGGACTTAGATGTCGTGGCTGATAAATTTGACACACCCAAACCCACACTCCCTTTTACAAAAAAACTGATCTGACAGGTATGAATGTAAATAGAAAATTATAAGGTTTAAATTAGTGTAAAATAAAATTCCCTTCCGCTTCCTGACTTTGCGTATTTCCAAAAGAATCAGTTGCCTGAATGATCATCCGGTAGATCCCAAATTTCTGATCGGCAATGGTTTTACTAAATACATTGTCAGCTGCTGTCCGGTCACCTCCATTCCCGTCATCCTGCAATTCCACTTCAAATGACATCGATGGTTCTCCCTTTGAAATAATTTTTGCTGCTACCGATTGAATTATTGAGCCATCTTCTATCTTCACCTGCACCGTATTATTTCCGCTCACCTGCACCCAACGGATCTGCGGTGATGTTGTGTCTTTACCTTTTACGGTAACGCGTATGGTTCCCTGTTTGATAATGTGAAGGGGATAATCAGGCAACCAGTATTCAGCATAGAAGTCGATGACCTGGTTTTCAGGACAATCCGAAGAAATTAAAGGAATATGGTACTTCGCAGAAGCTCCGACGTGATCATAGTTACCCCAGTAGTCCGATATTCGCCGGCTGATACCAAAAGGGTTGATGTGAGGGTCCGCTGAAAACAGATTGGTGCGCCAATATTTGTCCCCAGCTTTAACCAGAATCACAATCGATTCACCGGGATTAGCGATTCCGTCACCATTACCCGAGCCTAGCACTACGGTCTCCGAATCATCACCACCTTTAGCCACCGTAAATACTTTTCCATCGGCGATGACAAAGTCGTTTATTTCAGGTACGTCCTTTTTAACCGGTAATTCAAAAAATTCAAACCATTCATTCTGATTTTCATCCTGGATGTGTAGTTTAAATTTTACCATTTCAATGCTATCTTCCGTCACCTGAAATAAAAAAGGGTTTTCACCGGTTTTGATCTCATGAGCATTGAGCGAGCCAAATGATGATTGGTGTTGTTTAATAAGTACATTATTTTTAGTTGCCGATAATTCAGCCTGGATTTTATTTCCAGTGGACAGCCCTTTATTCAAT
>JBGTCB010000796.1:0-8072 GCA_041748995.1 Saprospiraceae bacterium
GAAAATGCGAGGCATCATCTCCATTCTTTTGATAAAGAGGTTATATCCAGCCCGGAATATGGAGTAAAGAAATTTCTGCAGAAGCTCAGCCTTACCGGTCAATGATAAAAAGGTACAGTGTGCCAGAGAGTACTGTTTAGAGCAAATGAATGGTATATAGACTAAGCACGCCAGAATTGTCCATTGCGACGTTCTGGTGCTGCAACCGGTCATTGGAAGGCTTTCCATACCGCAGTACCACTTTCCAAATGGACTTTTGATTTTCATGTGAACATTAAGCTTTTTTAATGGGTTATATCCATAGCAAATTGAACAAAACTATGGCAACCACAAAATCAGGCAATCCGAAAACCGGGTCAGCAAAAACTGAGGATACCGCCGGTGTGCTGAAGGCAAGATACAAGGAATACGTGCTTACGAATGGTCACGAACCTGTATCGATCTTCCTCTTTACCAGGGAGTTAGGTTTGGAAGAAGAACAATTCTACTCCTACTATGGATCATTTGAAGGCATCGATAGTGTGATCTGGCTGGAATTTATGGATCAAACAATTGAAACGGTTAAGAAAGACAAAATCTATGGGAGCTATTCTTCCAGAGAACGTCTTTTAGCTTTCTACTACACGCTGATGGAGCGTCTGAAAAAAGACCGGAGTTACGTGAAGTATATCGTCAACACCAAAGTCAAAAGACCAGAATTCCCACCTGCTCTTTTAGGCAAATTCAGAGATCGCTTTATCTCCTATGTTGAAGAACTTGTTCGGGATGGAGTTCACCAGAATGAAATTGTTCAAAGACCAATTATTACCAATCGATATAAGGATGGTTTGTGGATCCAGCTGCTTTTTGTCATCAGGTTTTGGTTAAAAGATGATAGTGTTAATTTTGAAAAAACGGATGCAGCCATCGAAAAATCAGTGAATCTCGCCTTTGACTTTTTTGCATCAGGCCCCTTGGAAAAAGTGATCGATTTTGCAAAATTTCTGTATCAGAATCGATTTTAATGGAGGAACAATCGCGTATCCCGACTTCCAAGGTTGAAAGAGCTTCCAAATTTGTAAAAACCGGAGCAAAAATCGGGGGCAACTATATAAAATATTACGGTAAGAAAATATTTAATCCAGAACTTACAAAGGATACACTGGATCGGGATAATGCTGAAGATATCTATGCTTCACTGAGTGAATTGAAAGGCAGTGCTTTGAAAGTCGCTCAAATGTTGAGCATGGAAAAAAATATACTGCCGATAGCATTCCAGGATAAATTTGCTCAGGCTCATTATAGTGCTCCTCCCCTATCCTATCCATTAGTGGTTAAGACATTCAGGAAATATTTCGGTAAATCTCCCGAACAAATCTTTGACTCTTTTTCCCACCAGGCGGTCCATGCTGCTTCGATTGGCCAGGTACATGAAGCTTTTCTGGATGGTCGTCGATTGGCGGTAAAAATTCAGTACCCGGGCGTAAGGGATAGCATCAGTTCTGATTTGAAAATGGTGAGACCCATCGCAGCTGCCATGCTTAGGATCAGTAGCAGAGATATGGAACAATATATCGCAGAGGTGGAATCAAAACTGATCGAAGAAACTGATTATACCCTGGAACTTGAGAGATCGATTGAAATCAGTAAACAGTGTGCCCATTTGGAAAATATGGTCTTTCCGGAATATCATCGTGATTTATCCTGTGAAAGAATTCTGGTCATGGATTGGCTGCCGGGTATCCACCTGAAGGATTGGATCCAAGAAAATCCGGATCAGAAAATGAGAAATAAGACCGGGCAGACTTTGTGGGATTTTTATGACTATCAAATTCATACCCTGAAACAGTTTCACGCTGATCCACATCCCGGTAATTTTATCATCACAAAAGAAAACAAAGTAGGCGTCATTGATTTTGGCTGTGTAAAAATAATACCTGCTGATTTTTATAATCAATACTTCCAACTCATGACGGTCGGTGTTCTGGATCCGAAATACAATATTGAAGATTTGCTATTAAATCTTGGATTTTTGACCATCAATGACACACCAAAGGAACGGGTATTTTATCTGGACCTTTTTCGGGAAATGATTGAATTACTGGGGAAACCATTTCGGGCCGAAAATTTTGATTTTGGCGATGGTACCTATTTCAAACAAATCTTTGAAATGGGAGACCGGGTTTCACGGATGAAGGAAATCAGGAATTCTAAAATAGCCCGGGGAAACAAGCATGCCCTCTACATAAACCGAACCTATTTTGGTTTGGCTAACCTGCTTCACGACCTTAAAGCAAATGTACAGATGCAGAGGTAAAGAATTTGAGGCAAAATTAGTCTCCCTTTGCTAGCAATTAATGGTATTTTCCATCATCGACCCAACTCAGTAATTCCTGGCCCCGGGCGACAGCCCAGGAATTTCCTCCCAGCATATAGCCAATCAATTTATCAAATGTTTTTTGAGGAGCTCCTTCAAAAGACCGGATTTGTTTTTCGAATTCTGATAAATTAATTGCTGACCATTGCCGTTCGGGCCATCCGGCGATTTTGGCAAAAAGGGAAAAAGCGGCATTTTTATCCTGACAGGCCAAAAGACCTCCACGGTCCGCTGTCAGCTCAGACATATGATTCCAATTATAAAGGGCATATTTCAGACCGGCTGACATAAGGGAACTAATGCCAAATGTGACCATAGCAAAGGCTTCCATCAAAATCAGGAAAAATCAATCCGATCTCTTTATAAAGGGTATGCTGGTGTGCGAGATGCCCCACTTCCCGGCCAAGGATAAACAGTAGTTCCTGATGAGTCAGTTTGTCAACTGCTTCCGATGATACGATAATGATAGGTTTTTCAACTCCAATTGATATCCCTTCGAGGTGTTCAGAGCGTTGGATAAATAGTTGTGCCTTCTGTGATACCTGCAGGATGTCTGTAGCTTTATCCAGTAAATATTGGAGGTGACCAAAATTATTTTCATTAACCCGGATTGAATTGGACTGATATTGAAGTATCATGTGCTGTTCAAGTCCAATCTCATGAAATTTATTCACCAGTGTTTGTAGACCTTTGGTTTTTCTCAGGTTTTCCAAAGCCCGTTCTTCCAGCGGATGGCGATAATTGCCGGGCACCAGACCTTGTAGTATTTTCGGATCCATGGTCTGAAGATATTAAATGAAAATCTCCTATTGGTTGATTATTTGAAAATGCCCTGACCAGAGTATTCCCAAAAGCGAATCCTACTACCTGACGTTCGATACAGTTTCTTTTAATGGTGTTTTTTTCCACGCAATTTAATATCTTTAATTAATCTCATCTCGTAATAATTTATTGAGGTTTTTTAGCCATCCTGAAGGGATGGGATCTTTATAGAACGTAGGTTTTCCGAAAACATACGACCCCGATGGGGTCGAATAAATTGTCATGATGCAATCTTAAAACATTTGAACCCTTCGGGTTCTTAAAGGTTCCTCACAATGTTCCCGATATCACCGGGAAACTTCCCGAACTATTGCTTAAATTCTGCAAAGAATAATACACACGCTTAATTATGAACAACTTTACTCCTTTATATTGCTTATTTCCGGTACTGCTGACCGTCATTTCTGCAACTTGTCAATCAGACCATGGGTCAACAAAACAAATTCTCGGTATCTATGGAAGTCCGCAGCCACTCTGGGATAAAGGGTACAAACTCAATGAACTTGGGGTGAATGCCATCTTTGTGCATAGTGGGTCTATCTCTCATGACATGATCAGCCGCTCCCGGTCCGAAGGTGCACAGGTTTTTGCCGAGTTTGCGACTTTAAATGGCAAGAACTATGTGGAAGAGCACCCGGAAGCCTGGGCTATTAATGAAAAGGGTGAAAAAGTAGAGGCTGCTTCCTGGTTTATGGGTGTTTGTCCTACCGAACCTGGTTTTCGTAAATACCGCCAAGATCAGTTGCAGAATTTGCTCACTGAGTATGATCTGGATGGTGTCTGGCTGGATTATTTACATTGGCACGCACAATTTGAAGAACCGGAACCTATCCTGCCGGAAACCTGCTTCTGTGATCATTGTCTCAACGCGTTTGCTGCAAAGTCCGGGATCACCATTGTGGATGGAACTACCGCAGAAAAGGCCGCCTGGATCATTAATAATCATGATCCTATTTGGCGGGATTGGCGATGTGAAGTGCTTTATGACTGGACAGTAGAAATGAAATCCATCACCAAATCAATCAAACCTAGTGCACTCTTTGGGCTCTATCATTGTCCCTGGGATGATCAGGAATTTAACGGTGCCCGGCGATATAATCTTGGACTGGACTACGATCTGTTGAAAGAATCTATCGAAATATTTTCACCCATGGTTTACCATGAAAGGATGGGAAGGCAGGCCGGCTGGGTGCAAGAAAATCTAAGCTGGTTTCTCGACCGGCTGGATATCCAATCCGGTTCTTATCCTCAGGTCTGGCCTATCGTGCAGGCTTATAATAATCCCGGTCCGGTTTCCGCCGACGAATTTGAAACCGTATTAAGAGCAGGATTAGAGGGAGAAGCCAACGGTGTTATGATGTTTACTACCAGAGCCATTGCGGATGATCCCGAAAAAATCGAGGTTATGCGGAAAGTATACACAGAAAACTGAGCTCATCAATTTTCAGAAGACTGTAACAACTGGTGGACAAATCGCAGTTTCTTAACCACTGGAGGTGGAATGATAAATGGATATAAATCTGGTTGTCCCATTCCCCGGTTGAGACTATTGACAGCAAAAGTAAGTGGTATACAAGCATCGAGAATCCTCCGAAAGTCCGGTTCAATATAGGGGTCAAAATTGGCATACATACTCATAGAAGAGGCCTTTTGCAGATTGGGTCTCACACTCAAACCAAAAGAGTAGGCTGATTCGAGCATATCCACCAGGTGCAGATAATGAGCCCAGGTTTCTGCCCAGTCTTCCCAGGGATGGGTGGTAGCATATTCACTGATAAAACTCTCCTGCCAGTTAGCGGGTGGTCCCTGCTGATAATAGTTTTGGAGAGCCTGGTTATAATCCAAATTTTCATCACCAAAAAGTCTCCGGAAATTTTGATGCACTGCCTGGTTGGACAGGACAAGCTGATCCCAGTAGAAATGACCCACCTCATGCCGGAAGTGGCCGATCAAAGTTCGATAGGGCTCAGACATTTTACGACGAATGTACTCCCGATGCACCGAATCAGCTTCTGCCAGATTAATCGTAATCAAACCCTGAGCGTAACCGGTTTTAATAGCATAATCAGGATGCTCATCGGACAAAAAGTCAAAGAAAAGACCGCTTTCGGCCGTATCGGCTTTGCTGAGAACCGGTAAATTGAGCCGATTCAGACTGTAGATCAGCCGGTGTTTAGCTTGTTCCAGTTTTTGCCATCCGTCCTGATTTTTAAAACTCGCTAAATTCGGAATCGTACGATTTAGGCGGCATGCTTCGCAAAGTGAATGCCCGCTGTCAAGCAAAATCAGCCAGTTGCAAACCCCGTGTTGAAAATTCTCACAGTAGCGGTATAATCTCCCATCATCCGCCATTGTTTTCCAGTGGTTTTGATCGGGCAGCAGAACCTTCAGTTCGTTTTGTTCACTGAGATATCCAATGGAATGATTACACCGTTCACAATAGGTGTTTTCGAAAAAAAGTGGATGCAAACAATTCTGACACTCAAAAATCTTCATCATTAAAGATACCTGTATTAAATGATCGAAAGACAATCTTTTCCGTAAGGCATTAAAATATTGGCGTCGATGAAAATAAAGCCACCGCATTATCCGGAGATATACATATATTATTTTCCTAAATTGTCCCTGCCAATTTCATTAGGGTAGCTCTAAACCTCTGAAATTAGTTAAATTCAAAAAGAACCAAGTGAGACGAAGTATCACGAGGGAGCCTAGCTGGAGCTAAGTGACTGAGGGATAATGAAATTGCGGAGCGATCCGGGGCGGAGACCCGGTCGAGATCCAGTGGATCTCGAAGCGACGAAACCACGAAGTGGATGGGAGAGGCAGGTTATTTTTGAATAGCTTATATTGATAAGCGGTTGACAATTGAACGGGGTTTTAGAGGTACCCATTAATCAAATAAATCAGCAAGTTTTACCAGAGGAATTTCCTGTTAGTTGGATTTCTATTATCATTGATCAATTTTAGCAGTTTAATCGCTCAAAATGAGATCATTGTAGAAGCGGAGTCTGGCACCCTGGTTGGTGTAATGTCCGGCACCACTATTAGTAATTATTCCGGTTCTGGCTATGTAACAGGTTTTGATAATGTCTCCGATTACCTGGAAGTGGGATTTGAAGTTGAACTAGCTGACTTCTATAAGATTGAAATGATTTATGCCTCAACTTCACCTGACAATAGTTTCAGCCAGTTGCGGATTAACAATCAACTCTATGGGGAAGTCAGAACTTTGCAGTCCGACACTTTTGTAGTTGCTAATGCCGGTACTTTCCAATTTACCACCGGTATGCATACTCTTCGACTATTGTTTGGAAATGCAGCCGTCCAACCGGATTATTTCCGGTTAACTCCACTCTCCCAATTGATGGCGGTTCCTCTCGATCAGACGGTAATCCGGGTGGAAGCAGAAGATGGGGTACTGTTGGGTACCCGGGTAGAATTTGGCACACCGGGTTATTCGGGCAGGGGCTATGTTTCCAATTTTGACACGCCCAATACCGATAAACTCCGCATTCTGGTTCATTCGGATGAAGCCAGGGAATATGATCTGAAAATAGGATACGCCACTCCTTTTGGATATAAAGAAAACTATCTGAGTATTAATGGCAGTCCTAACCGGAGTATTCAATTTGACGAGATTGAAGGTTTTGGCCAGGTAAATGCCGGAAAAATACAATTGGCTGCCGGGGTCAATGAACTGGAGATCACTCATTTTTGGGGCTGGTTTGAGCTGGATTATTTTGAGTTCAGTCAGGTTGTCGGCATAGTGCCTCAGGCGATCAGCCAGGGCAACATCCTGCTACATGATGATCTCTCTGACGGTGAGGAGACGGTCACCCTGGATGCTTCGGGTAGTTCGGATATCGATGGCCAGATCATCGCCTACCGATGGTTATTAAAAGATGGTACGCTCCTCGGCAACGAAGCTATAATTGACTATACTTTTAACCTGGGCACCTACGAGGTTATTCTGGAAGTGACCGACAATGATGGAAATACCGATCAGGAAAATTTTGTGGTGATCATTGCTGATTTAGAACATGAAAAAAATCATCGTCTGGTGATCCGCGATGGACAGGATAGCTTATTCATGAGTGGGATGAATATCGCCTGGACCACCAACAGTAATTTTGCAAAGGACCTTACCAACTATATAGAGGGGGCATGGATCACCATACTGGATCAGATCCAAAATTCGGGTGGAAATGCCATCCGTTGGTGGATGCATACCAATGGCTCGGTCAGCCCGATATTTGGAGCAGACGGTAAAGTATCCGGGTTGCACAGCACAACGATTGATAACATCCGGGGGGTACTGGATCTTGCCTACGAGCGGGGAATCATGGTTAGTCTTTGTCTTTGGTCATTTGATATGTTGCAAAATCAGGGACAGAACCTCACTTACACCCGGGCCTTACTAGAAGATAGTCTGTCGACCCTGGCTTATATTGACCGGGCGCTCATACCGATGGTCAGTGCTCTGTATGGGCATCCGGCGATAATGACCTGGGAGATCTTTAATGAGCCGGAAGGTATGACAACCGATTTTGGCTGGTCTGCTGAGCGTACAACCATGCCTTTTGTACAGCGTTTTGTCAATCTCTGTGCCGGGGCTATTCATCGCCATGCTCCCGGAGCTCTGGTCTCCAATGGATCCTGGTCATTCCGGGCTTCTACAGATAGCAGCAGTTTTATGGATTTTTACCGGGATGACCGGCTGATAGCTGCCGGTGGTGATCCAGATGGGACCCTGGATTTCATTCAGGTCCACTATTATGATCATATGGGAGTACAAGCCTCTCCCTTTCATCATCCGGCTTCTTCCTGGGGCATCGACAAACCCATCATCATCGGTGAATTTCCTGCGCATGGTATCGAAGGATTTACCGTC
>JBGTCB010000797.1:0-3469 GCA_041748995.1 Saprospiraceae bacterium
ATACTCTCCACCACCTTCTACTTTTTGATTGGTGGCTATTTCGGCGATGGCCATGGCTGTCGGAATGGTCACTGCATGACCGATCAAAATGATCAATATCGTTCCGATAAAACCTGCATGGCCCACGGCAAATCCAAACCGCAGGAACATTATAGCGCCAAGAATCGTAGAAATCGCGGTAAAAAATACCGGAGCTGTTCCAAATTTTCGCATTTCTTTTATTGCCACCTGTCCCAAATTGCTTTAGCTATGATTGAATGGAAGTAATAAAAGCGGTAATATAAAGGTTTTTCCATCCGCATGATACTTGAGGAAATATATTGCAATAAAATATGCTGATTCAGAATCAGCTCAGATATAAAGATGAGTGGGAAGAGCTCTCTTAATCCGGGTTTAATTGGGTTCTTTCCTTCGGATTTCCACCATGCGACTGGCCCGGTCATTCGAATTAAAGGTGCTGATTTTTACAACATCCGGATTTTGAACTTCCACCGGCTCTGTGTAGAGGGGAGACCCGGGAGCAGGCTCTGTGCCATCAAGCGTGTACCGGAGTTTTAATCCTGGATATTCACTATTGATGTAGAGTTTGCCATTCATGATTTTTGCACCGGGTGGACTGATGCGGTATAAATATCCCCCATACATATAGTCCAGTCGTGGTAGTTCGATTTTTCCCAGCCGGTTGGTAAATTTAGTCCACTCTCGTTGAAGAGAGTTTTCAATACCGCGTCGGTTTTGGTGGGACCTCCAGGCAGGTGCTGATGCCCAGGCTCTTTCAGCAAGGCCAAGCATTTTTGGCAAAAGTGAATATTCAACCATTTGAGAGCTTTTCAAAGTCTCAGACCAGAGAGCTCCCTGAATTCCGAGAATGTTTTTCTCTGCATCGGGTCGCAATGGCACTCTTTCTCTGGCAAGAGCCAATCCATCCAAAGGGTTGCCCTTTTCGTCTTCGAGGATACTCAGAAAAATATTGGATGGTGTTAGTTCAAAGGCATTTTTAGTGTCGACAAAACCGGCCCAAAAAAGTCCCGGCTCTTCCGGTTCATAAGTGTAAGCCAGGTCAAAGTAGAGATTGCTGGCATTGCACATGACAACTTCATACCCCGCATTGGCAAGCTGATAGGCCATGTCTTCTCCGGCACCACCGATGATGGCATTCCAGGCATATGAAACAATGCCCTTATTCAGGAAATCCGTGTTGGGCACATTCCCCTCCAGGGTATGTCTGAGGGTAATTTCTTCCCAACCGGCGATTTTTAAATCGAATTTTGAGGCAATATCCAGGTATCGCATTATGAAATAGGGATGGAGATCAGTTACCGAACGCAGGCCTGGTTCGTCTCTAATAAGCCGGGCACATTCCGGTGATCCGGTCCAGGCTCCCGAAGGAACTTCATCGCCACCGGTATGAATGAGATTTAAGGGTGCCTCTGCTTCTTTATACATAGCAACCACCTCTGAAATAACTTTCTCCAAAAACGTATAGGTATATTCCTGACAAACACAAATTACATTATCATCATAATTTTGGGCGGAGCTGTATTTGGAAGCATCGTTGCGATCGCTCAATAAATATGCCCTTGCATCGGATTCCTTTCCTTCCGCCATCAATTTCTGATATCTGGCTTCCATTGCCATAATCGCAGCCCTGGCATGGCCCGGTCCGTTGATTTCCGGAATCACTTCAATATGATGCGCGTTGGCAAATCTCAAAATATCGATAAACTCTGCCCTGGTATAGAATCCTGTTCCGGTTCCGATATCTTCCCGGGCTATTCCACCGGATCCATATGCCGGTGGCAACATTTTGCTTGCCTCTGCACTGTAGCCCCGTTTGGCTCCGACATCCGTTAATTCAGGTAAATCTGGTATTTCCAATCTCCAACCTTCATCATCCGTTAGATGGAAATGCATTTTATTTAACTTGTAAAATGCCATGACCCGGAGAATTTTTTTAATTTCTATGACCGGTTGAAAATTTCTCGCCACATCCAGGTGTTGACCCCGATAAGCATATCGGGGTGCATCGTTGATGGTGATGGTTGGCAAAAGTATTTCGTCAGCAGGAACCCGTAAATAACTCGGAGGAATTAATGCCTTTAGACTTTGGACTCCATAAAATACTCCCGATTTATCCTGGCCGGTTATCCTAATTGTTTGTGAAGTGATATCCAGTCGATAACCCTCTTTGTTTGAAATAACATCCGATGGGTTCATTTTAAGATGAATGCCGTTTTCGAAACCGGAGTTACTTGCATTCAATGAAACCGGATTTTGTAATACCTGATTTAATAGCTCTCCCAGATTTGTTGCTTCATTTTGCAACCCTTCATCATAATAAATCCGGACTCCGGATCTTAGGGGGTAATTACCGTTTTTATATTGGATATCCCGGGGGGTGGGTAAAATCGGACTTAATTGACTGATTGGAATTTCAGTGATATATTCATTTTGAGTGTATCTTTTTTCACTGCTGATATGAAGGGGCTCATTACCCTGGGGAGTACTGAAACTCAGTGTCTGGGGAAACGGCTCTTGAATGTAATTGGTTATATTATGCACTGATCCATCTCTAAGCACAAAAAATAATCCATGAGGAGTGTGAGTTTTATTGATCATCCCGACGGGCCACTGATAGTTTATTTTTTCTGAAGAACCAGGTGAGATATCGGGAAATGAGTCTAAAGCCACGATGCGGTAAAGGTCACCTCCCATCGATTCAATGTCATAGAGGTCTTCGGCCTGTGCCGGAATATAGAAAGTGGCGGGAAACTGGTTGAAGTAAAGGTGCCATCCTGAACTTATAGGTGTATTTCCCTGGTTGGTGATGGTAAAGGACGAAGTTTGTTTATTATCACCCTCCACGGCATCATCCATGAGTTGCCAGGTAATGCTGACATTGCCTTCTCCGGGCCAACTTGTGAGTGATTTGTCACCTTCACCAGTACAGCCCGTTAGCATGACAACGGCAAACAAAAATATCATGGTTCTCATAAATGATTTGATTTTTAACAAAAATCGCAAATTTTCTTCCATTATGACCCGACATTGGTTATGATTATCAGATTGTGGTCTGGTAATCCTGTCTTTAACTATTGTCATGTCAACGTTCAAATGACGGGTAAGGTGGTGTAGATTTTGAGGTAGGCAAGACGCAAAAAATGAGTATAGCAATAGCCTAGATGATTTTTTTGCAACACAGAGATACCTCAAAAAGATACCCCGGGATTACCCGTTAGTTTAGGCTTGACTTGACACTAGTATTTCTCCCCTGAAAAATATTGGGATTGAAGCATTAATATGATCCCGTAGGGATGAAATATCGGTAAAACAAATCTTAGAAAACAAAAGAATCCCGTAGGGATGGAACATATGGCAAACACCTACACCCAAGTTCATCTGCAATTTGTATTTGCACCCAAATACAGAGAATCGCTTATTCATGATAGTTGGGAGAACGAACTGTATA
>JBGTCB010000798.1:0-3122 GCA_041748995.1 Saprospiraceae bacterium
ATTGCACAGGATCCTGACCGATGATTTCTGCCACTTCATCGAGAAAACTCTGTTCGGCAAAGGCAAGGAAATTTGTAATTGGAGCCCGCCAGGCCCCTGTTGTGATGTTACTTTTTAATTCATGCGATTCGGCCAGGTAATTAGCAATAGCGGTAGCCGGAAAATTGTGTTCCCGGGTCACGTTGGCTGAATTTATTCCCGCTCCGGTAAGGTGATACCCTTCGACCTTTCCGTTCTTAATAGCCGCTCTAAACTTGTATTTGGTTGCTGGCCGGTAAATACCCGCCGTCATATCATCTTCCCGCGTATACACCAACATCACCGGCACTTTCGCGCGCTGCGAAATTTCTGCTGCATCAACCACAAAATCACCATTGAGTCGACGTCCAAAACCCCCTCCCATCCTGGTCATATCAATAGTTATTTCGGAAATATCCCGGCCCATAGCATCTGCGACTCTTTTTTGAGTTCGTTCGGGAGTCTGAATCGGACCAGATAATTCTACTTTTTCATCCGTGACATGCGCAAAAAAATTCATGGGCTCCAGGCAATTATGAGGTAGAAATGGACCCTCATAAGTTCTGGTAATCACCTGATCCGCTCCCTCAAAAACCTGTTTTATCCGGCCATCCATTCGCTTGGGTTCGGCAGCGGGCTGATCCAACAATGCCAACATGCTCGCATCATGGATTTCGGTACTCTCTAATTCGGTGTCAACTGCATATCTAGCTTTAATAGACTGTTTACCTTTCATCGCTGCCCAGCTATTACTGGCAATCACGGCGATATTATTACCAACCTGGAAAATCTGACTGACTCCGCCTACCTTTTGGGCGGCGCTATCATCGTAGGAAATCAGTTTTTGGCCAAATGCGGGGGGTCGCAGGACACAGGCATACTGCATACCTTCCTTTTTTTGATCCAACCCAAATAATGGCTTCCCGGTGATAATGGGTTCCATATCAACATTCGTCTTACTCTGACCAATGATTTTGAAATCTCTGGGGTTTTTAAACTTCACATCCACGGGTACTTCCATGGAAGCCGCGAGCGTTGCAATGTCACCATAGCCGATGGATTCACCTTTGCCATTAAATACCTGGCCTTCCGCCGTATTGCAGGTTGCCGGATCGACATTCCATTTTTGTGCTGCAGCATTGATGAGCATTTGCCGTGCGGTAGCCCCTGCCTGTCTAAGATTTTGCCATGAAGCCCTGAGTGATTGAGACCCTCCGGCTACCTGTCTGATAAAAGAGCTAGAAAGGGGAGCCTGCTCGACTACTACCTGGTCCCAGGATACATCCAATTCCTCGGCGACAACCATGGGCATAGCGGTCTTTACATTTTGCCCGATTTCCGGATTTGCAGACATGATCGTCACCTGACCATTGTCTCCTATTTTGATATAGGCATTCAAGTCAAACCACTCTGAGGGGGCAGTCATTTGATCATCGGTTGTACAGCCAGCGAGCCAGTTAAAGCCAAAAATAACACACCCACCAGCCGCCATAGAAACTTTAAAAAAGGAGCGTCTGTTATAGTTGGAATTTAGTGTAGTCATAATAGTTTAATTAAAGGAATTTGAATAAGATTATTGATCAGAGGCACTTTTAATAGCAGCTCTTATCCGGTTGTAAGTCCCACAACGACAAATATTTCCTTGCATAGCCTGATCTATTGCGGCATCATCAGGCTTAGGGTTCTCTTTTAACAATGCTGCAGCCGTCATAATCTGACCGGCCTGACAATACCCACATTGCGGTACATCATGTTGACGCCATGCTTTTTGCAAGACATGATCTGCTTTAATGGAAAGACCTTCAATGGTCGTGATCTTCCGGTCAGTGACACTCGAAACTGCAATAGAACACGATCTGACTGCTTTTCCATCTAAATGGATAGTACATGCGCCGCATTGAGCAATTCCGCAACCATATTTAGTACCCACCAGATTTAAAACATCCCTCAATACCCATAGGATTGGAGTATCTGCATCCACATCAACTTCATGTGAATGACCATTAATGTGAAGTCGATAAATCGCCATCGGATAAGCAACCTTGATTTGCTACTCAATTTAAACATTTTCTCCGAAAAAAGGCCCAATCTGAAAATGAAATGATCTCAATATTCCACCCTACATCTGTCATTCAGGATATGGTATCACCACGGCACTCCCTCCTGCCATAACATACAGGTCTTAATGAGATGATATATCATGGGACATAAAAAAAGCCATGGAGTAAATGTTAAAATTTATCACATCACTAAATTTTTATAATGCACAGGCAATTTCACAATTAACCTACCGTTTAATCGCTATCAAACACATCTGATTATCGAACTACAACTAGCTACCTGTTAGAAACTATTTTTCAGATTCATTGTCTATTTAGATTGATGCAGTTTTAATTGGTTCGACTTGACACGAGTCTGATCTCTTCCCCCTGATCGTTTCTGTAATAAAAAGACCACGATATATTGGACTTTAGTTTTGCAAATATTGTATAAACTCAAACTGTATACGATAAACTGATACTATTCATTAACCAAAAACTAGACTGATGAAAATTTCACGCCATTTAAAATTATTATATTTAATATTTACTACAGCAATAATAACTGTTTCATGTGCGAAGCATGATACGGATTTTGTTACTCTCAAAACCGGAGAGATTCAGATTGAGATCACCGATGCTCCAATTGATAATAATGAAGTACGCAGTGCTTTTATCACTTTGTCTGCATTGGAATTAGAAGACACCAATTTATTAACCGAAAAGATCAGCATTGATTTACTGGCTTATCAACAAGGTAATACAAAGAATCTGGGTACTTATGCATTACCTGCAAAATCCTATGATCACCTAAAAGTCGTCCTTGATTTGCAGGAAGATGCCTTTGGGAATATACCCGGGTGTTTTGTCTCGACTCAACAAGGTAAAAAGCATAATCTCTACCCGAGTAATTCGTTGACAAAAACCCTTATTATTCCCCTTATCGACTTTCAGATTAATGAAAACAGCAGGATGAATATGATAATTGATTTCGATCTGAGAAAACTAATTCGACTGGGCAAGAATGAAACGGAGATAAAATACCAATTTGTTGATGATCGCTCA
>JBGTCB010000799.1:0-3022 GCA_041748995.1 Saprospiraceae bacterium
AGTACAGACCTTTGTACGTAGTGCCTGACCAGAAAAATGCTGATCAATACCGGCGCGCTCCGCAAGATAAAGTCGCCAAAATCAATAAAGAGCGGAACATGATAGGTGAGCAGCGAAAAAACCGGGACCCCCAGGTCGATCAATCCGATGATGCCATAGAGAAAATACAAGGGCAACAGAAAATAGTGAATGCGTTGAGACCAGGTAAATTTGGCGAATAGTTTTGGGTATACCTCAAAGAGCAATTCAAAGGCGCCCCTTGTCCATTTGAGTTGTTGCTGGTAATAGGCGCTGATGCCGGCCGGCGTCATTCCCCTGGTAAACAATTCCGGCAAATAGACCGACGTCCATCCCCGGGCGTGGAGTTGCATAGAGGTATGCATATCTTCACATAGCCCGGTAGCATGCCCTCCGATGCTGTCCAGGGCAGCTCTCCGAAAAATACAGTTGGCGCCGATGGCCTGCACCGTCCCACGACGCTGCATCCCCATCATCATGGGGCCGTAAAACATATACGTTTGCTCTGCCGCGCCCATGGCCACGAGACTTTCCTTCTGATTGTAATATCCCTGAATACTTTGCACGAAGCCCACTTTCGGATCTTCGAAGTAAGGGAGGGCCCGGTCGAGAAATTCCGGGACGGGGATGTGGTCAGGGTCCAGGATAACAGCGATTTCTCCTTCGGCATTGTGGCGCAGCGCGTAATTGATATTTCCGGCCTTGGCGCCCGTTTTGACCTTTCCGCGATAGACATGAACAACGCCCAATTCCGCACAGATCTGCTTTAATTCGGGGTCATCGCCTTCGTCACAAAGGTAGGTAGTATGAGGATACCGTACCGCGACCATAGCCTGGAGGGTTCGGATCAGCATATCCTTTGGCTCGCCGGGCACATAGGTCGTCAGCATATCTACCTTCCATTCTCTCGTTTTTTCCGGACGCACCGGGACGGCCATGGAAGCATAGTAATACCACTCATAAAGGATATGGAGTAACTTATAAACCAAAGCTAAGGTCAGAGCCCAATACAGAAAGGGGTGGCCGATATGGTCTTCATCCAAATACCAAATGACGAATTGAGCAAGCAGCACGAGCGCAACCAGAATTAAAAATCGGAGGAAGAGGATCTCTGATCTTTTGGGTTGTCTGATGCTTTTGTGTTTGGGTGTGGGGTAGTTGTAGGGCAAAGTTTTAAAAATTAGTCACCTATTTCCGGGCAATTATGGTTTCCCCGGCATAGGTCTGTTGTTTTAATTTAACATTAATTTCATAATCTATCGGAATAATTACGTCTACCTGGCTGCCGAAGCGGATCATTCCGAGCCAGTCTCCTTTCTTTACACCGGCTCCTTGTTTTACATAAGAATCAATCCGTCGTACCAGTCGGGAAGCGATCTGTACTATACCGATCTTAACTGCATCGTTCGCAATGACGTAGGTATTTCTTTCATTCTCCGTGAGCGCAGCGTCTTCTTTGAGCGAAAGAAACTTGCCGTCAAAATGCTGGTTGAGTACATAATGGGCGATTGATTACCAACCGTACGATTGGGGGAACTAAATCAGATGGCACAACCTTATTAAAAAGAATCGCTACCATCGATGAAGAATCCCTCATTTTAATTGCAGAAGGAATTGGATCTTTGGATGAAAGACACTACCGTGCTGACCAAAGTCATACCTATCAACTGGAAATTGCCGAGACTGGAGACATCATGCAAATGATTATTGAAAACTAATTTTCAGAGTCGATTTCTATCAAGTTTTCCAAACCCCAAGAATAATCTCACGAATTAACCATGCCTAAACGCTCAATCAAAGGACTCAAGCTTCCTGCCAAAAAATTGGAAAGTGCTTCTCTTAAACTATTTATACGGCAACCTTCCAAAAGATACAACGCCAAACAAATCATCAATAAACTCCAGATAAAAAATAGCAAAACTTCCGTTGATGATGCACTGACAAAGTTGCATCAGGCAGGTAAAATCATTCACGTCAAAGAAGATAAGTATAAGCTCTCGAAGGAATATGCACCAGATATATCAGGTCCGGCAGAAGCTTTTGATGGCTATGTTGATCAGATTCGAAGTGGTGCCGCTTACATTGTCATTGAAGGTAAAGAAGGTCAGGACATCTATGTGCCAGCCAAACGACTTTTACATGCCCTGGATGGCGACCTGGTAAGGGTACAAGTGACACGACGATATGGTAAAAAGATTGAAGGTGAGGTCATCAAAGTGTTAAAAAGAGCTATTGAGCAATTCATCGGCGATCTTCGGCAGAGCAAAAATTTTGCTTTTGTCGTCCCGGATAATCGACAGGTCGATTTTGACGTCTTCATCCACCCAAAAGATCTTGGTATTGCTCAGGATGGTGACAAAGTTCTGGTAAAAATCAGTGAATGGCCGGATAGACCAGGGAAAAATCCTACGGGTAAAATCATCAAAGTCCTGGATGCCTCTGACACCCATGCGGTGATGATGGACTCGATACTAATCAATCATGGATTTGATACGCTCTTCAGCAATGTCGTATTGCGGGAAGCAGAAAACCTGACTCATGAAATCACTCAGGAGGAGATTAGTTTGCGCAGGGATTTTCGAGATATACCCACAGTCACAATTGATCCGAGCACCGCACGTGATTTTGACGATGCCCTGTCATTTCGAGTCCTCGACAACGGTCATAAGGAAGTGGGTATTCATATTGCAGACGTAACCCACTATGTAAAACCAGGCAATGCCCTGGATCGTGAGGCACTACGGCGTTCTACCTCTGTTTATCTGGTTGATAGAGTGGCTCCCATGCTGCCTGAAGTCTTGTCTAATGAATTGTGCTCTCTTCGCCCGGAGGAAGACTCTTTGACATTTTCGGCTGTTTTTGAATTTGACACAAAAAATAAAATTGTGTCGCGGTGGTTTGGTAAAACCATCATACACTCTATCAAACGATTTAGCTATGAGGAAGCCCAGATGGTGCTAGACTCGGGAAAAGGTACTTATCATGAAATTTTACAACCCCTGGA
>JBGTCB010000800.1:0-5101 GCA_041748995.1 Saprospiraceae bacterium
GAATGACGAGCGAGGATATCGATGCAATTGAGGATCCCGCTGATGGTTTGTTGGTATATGACCTAACGCTCGATCATTTTTTGTTTTTCAGTGATTTGACTTCAACATGGCAGAAGATCTTGGCAGGTCCTCTAGGTCCTACAGGTCCAATAGGTGAACCGGGTGATACGGGACTTATTACTTCTCCACAATCAGGTTTTGGAGAAAATTTTCAAGTTCCACACCAGCCATCGTATGAGGCTACCTGGCATGTAGAGGGCAATATCGGTGCCAATCAATATTCTTCCGACCCACCACTATTAGGCACCGTTGATGATTTTCCTATAGTGTTTATCACGAATGACCTGGAAAGAATGCGCATCAAAGCAGATGGTGATGTTGCCATTGTAAAGAGTCTGGAAGTGGGAGAAAATCTCACTGTAAAACAAAATGTCTTTTTAAATACAATTGGTGGTGCAACCATAAATAATGGACCGTTCACCGTCACCAATCAAAGTCCCACTTTACTAACCGGAACACTTACAGTAGACAGGAAAACACAATTAAACCTGGGCTTAGAGGTGTATGGATCTACCACCTTACATGGATTATTTAAGGTGGACAATAAATTTTCTTCCCTATTTACGGGACCCGTGACCATTTCAGATTTAACTGCCTCCGACAGTGCAGCGACTTCGACTGGAGCACTGGTGGTAGGTGGAGGAGTTGGCATTGGACAGAATCTGAATGTTGGGGGAAATCTGGCTATTAAAGGTAGCTCAGCTTTTGGTGGCCCCGTAGCATTTGCCAGTCCCGTAACTATTACCGCAGACGACGAATCAACCAGTACGACAAATGGGGCATTAATTGTCTATGGTGGCGCCGGAATCGCAAAAAGACTTAATGTTGGTGGAGCAACTGCCCTTGGAAGCACTTTAGGAGTCTTAGGCAATGTAACCGTCAATACCAACAAGTTCGTCATTACAGCCGCCAGTGGAAATACAGCTATTGCCGGTACATTGGGAGTCATAGGAGATTTTGGTGTGAATACCAATAAGTTTTCAGTGGCTGCGGCTACCGGTAATACAATCGTTGCCGGTACATTAGGGGTCGGAGGACGAACGACGCTCAATAATACCAGCGCAAACTCTACAACCCTGTTGGTCACAGGTTCAGTCCCACAGAGTGCCACCTCAGGAGGTACTGGGGGCCCGGGAAATTCTGCAGCCAATTTTTTGACTACACCTCAACATCATGTGGCTAACTTTGAAAACACCTTAGATGGAAATGGTATCTCTATCAAACTGGGAGCTGCCACGCCCCATAATCAAAATAACTTCATTACCTTCTATAATAGTTCTGGAGGTACCGTTGGTAGAATTGAGGGAGAAGATGGTGCTGCAGACTTTGCTCGTAACCGGGAATACCAGGATGGTTTAGCATTTGCAAAAACAGATATTGCATTTGCTACATTAGATGTTGTGATTGCCGGTTTGGAGCAACTTCAGGCAGGTGTAGATTTTGGAGCTGCTCTTGGCTCTTCCACAGCCTGTGTGGGTCTTGGGGTCTGCGTTACAGCACCCATTCCATCGCTTATCATAAGTGGAGCATTGGATGTTATTCTGAAAATCGCCAATATCGTGTCACTGGGTGGAAATCTTGCAACAGCGATCGCGAATCTGGTAGTTGCTGAAAATACACATGAAGCGCTTAAGGGAATCACATTTGCCTCAGGGTCTGAGGATTATGCAGAGTATTTGCCTAAGTTGAATCAAGAGGAAACATTTTTACCAGGGGATATAGTAGGGGTTAAAAATGGATATATCACAAAAAATACGGGTACGGCCGATAAACTAATGGTCATTTCCCTGAATCCTGCCGTACTGGGAGGGTTACCAAGAGATGAAAATGTTTCCGCCTATGAAATGGTTGCGTTTATGGGACAGGTACTGACAAAAATTATGGGTGAAGTAAATCCCGGAGATTATATTTTACCAAGTGGTTACCATAATGGAAGTGGGATTGCTAAACATCCCGAATCCATGAAACCGGGAGATTATAGGAATATCGTGGGGGTTGCGTGGGCAGGTCAGGAAAAAGAGCAAGTCGGATATGTAAATACTGCAATTGGATTAAATACAAATGATCTTGCTGGTCTTGTCCAAAAACAGTCAGAAAAAATTCAGGATTTAGAAGATCAATTGGTTCACATCAATGATAACCTTGCAAGGCTGGTTCCTGGTTATGCGGAAGCAATAAACGCAAAACCATCCGATGGACATTTTCACTCACCGACCCAGGAAACATTTTCGGTTACAAACGATGAAATCGTTGTCGTCGAACCGACAGCAGATCAGATCGTCTATGTTTCAGTTGAGCGAGCGCACCTGGATGAAGCTTTTAGACTAGCAGAGGAATTATCGATAAAAGTATTTGGGGAAGATG
Organism: Saprospiraceae bacterium; assembly: GCA_041748995.1. GTDB lineage: Bacteria > Bacteroidota > Bacteroidia > Chitinophagales > Saprospiraceae > JABDMH01. The sequence goes on from JBGTCB010000800.1 coordinate 2,425, forward strand.
GGATGGATATCAATAAACATCCATTCTGGAATAGAATATACACAGAACCGGGCTTTAAAAATGAAGTCATCGAAGAGATCCTGGTAGAAATGCAGGATGCCATGCATATGCATGAAGAGATCAATAGCAATATGACCGATAATTAGTACTCATATCAGGAAATTGGCCAGCCATTTAAAAAAAGGAGATAAAATTTTATCTCAATAATTTCTAGCCTTACATAGTCATCTCTATTGGGAAAAGATGTGAAAGCGAGCAAATAGAAAAATGCTGGCCCGTCTATTACAGATCTAAGAACTTCTAAGGCGGCATTGATAAGTAATTGCCTGAAACAAATAACTGATGAATAATCAGAACTACATGACCAACAAAATACAAATGCCATTAATAGTGAGCTTGGAAAGATGCGGGTTTATTCTGTCGATTCTCATGTTGCTGACCATGCATACTGAGGCACAACAAATAAAGGTATTGCCGGCAAATGGAAACTTTTCACAAGAAGTAAGCCCACAGGGTAATCTCCGGTTCCAACGATATTTTTACTTAATAACTGCTGACGAAATGGCTGCCTCCGGTATCCAGCCTGGAATGAATCTGAGTTCATTAGGATTTTCCATAGCAGCGACACAGGGTGATACCGCCCGGGGAAATTTTCGGGTATACCTTCAAAATACAAATGATAGCGAAAGCCGCATTGATACAAACTGGACAACTAGTATATCTTTAACCAACAGTTTTGATACAACCGGATTGATTTTGGGTGGGTATGAGTGGCAGGTTCAATCGGTTTGTCCTTCAGGTACCTCTACCTATTCGAGTCTCGCTTCGTTTGTCACCGCCGATACATCAGACTGTAACCGGCCTGATAATCTGACTACGACCAGTATTTCCGAAACCTCAGCCCAGTTCAATTGGACAACGCCATACTCTTCGGACTTTGCAAATTATTTCATTGAGTATAAAAAATCCACTGCGGAAAACTGGATATCTGATACTACGATTGATACTTTTTACCTGGCTGCCGGTCTTTCATCTGGTACTGACTACCAGTGGCGCGTAAGGACAATCTGTTCGGGAGGTGGCTCTCCCTTTTCTGCGGCTTCCTTTAGTACTAACGGTCCTGATGTATGTGCAGAGCCTTCGATGCTAAATGTAGATATGACTACCGATACTTCAGCGAGCCTTTCCTGGACGGCTGCCCCTGTTGCAAATTATTATTTCATTCAATACCGTCGGATCGGCTCTCCTTCCTGGAATTTTAACCTAGCTTTTTCAAACTCCGCAATAATCATTGGACTAGCTCCGGGAACCATGTATGAATGGAGAATCAGGACAGTATGCACCCTCGGTGATGGATCTTTTGTGGCCGGTAGCAACTTCTCAACAACCGGATCAACTTTATGCTATTCTCCTGAAGGTCTAAGAGCCAATGTTCTAAACGATACCAGTGCCATGCTCTCCTGGCTTGCAGTTCCCGGTGCCACATCATACAATGTCAGATACCGGTTACGAAACTCAATCAGCTGGGATAGTGCCATAGGGCCAATGGAGCTGGTTCATTCTGATAGCATTACTATACCAGACACCATCGGTGTATTTGAGATTCCCTTTTCCGGCATGGGAATTACTCCAGTGACTTACACCGGCAATGGGCTGTATATCGCTTGGGAATATACCGGAAGAGAAGGACCATTATCCACCAGTAACACCGTACTGGCAACCACAGCAAATAAGGACATTAAAGACAAAAACGGTCTGGATTCGATCACTTTTGTATTAAGCCTGGCTACCAGAAATGATACATCCGCCTCTTCGCACAAAGAAATATTATTACAAACAAAAATAAGACCCGAGACCTGGCTTGGATCTCCCGGTCTGAGTGACAGTGTGGAAGTAGCCGCAGTTTATGCTCTTGGGCATCATGCCTTGTCATATGTTGATACCGCTCATATCTCCGCATTGATTATCAATCATTCGGCTTTGACTAAACAATATCCCGTCACCCTCACAATAAAAGATCAGGCTAGCAATGCAATTCGCTACACCACGGACTCCCTTGTGACAATCGCAGGCCAATCCAGTGCTTTGGTCCTTTTCAACGGCTGGATTCCCGGCATTTCTGAAATCGATTCAATCATCGTGTCTGTACCAGGTCAGGGTACAGAAAACGTCCTGGGAAACAACCGTAACTTCTATTTGCAGCAGGTCAATAACTCAACGCTGGCTTATGACGATGGTTCAGGAGCCCTGACCAATGCGGGTTTTGGTACTGGAAGCGGCTTGATATTAACCCGCCAGAAGATGGGCCTTTGTGGTAGTGTTAATGCCGCGCGGATCTATTTGGATTTTTCGACCAAGGACAAAGAGGTTTATGCCGTGATCATGAATGAATCCGGAACCCTGATCGATTCATCCGATGTTTTTACCCCCGACTCCACTCAGGTCAACCGATATCATACTTTCTTCTTTCCCAAGACACCTTTTTTCAATGAAAGTGATTTCTATATAGGTCTGGCTCAACCGGCAAGTGTGGTAAGTTATTTCCCTGTCGGAGTCCAATGGGAAACGACCTATATCCGGGATTCTGCATATTATCGAGCGGATATCAACGGAGCCAATTTGGCTAACCATCCATACCCGGGAAGGTTAATGATTCGTGCGGAGCTTGTTCCTGGCC
>JBGTCB010000801.1:0-14508 GCA_041748995.1 Saprospiraceae bacterium
ATCAACCAGGAGGTCCAGGTAGTTGAGCAGTACCGAATATTCGGCGACCTGTGGGTTCGTGCGCTTGACTTTGGCTAGCTCCTTTTCAAAAGCTTTCTTAACATTTTCCGGCCATTTCTTTTTACTGGCCCTGGTTTCCAGCTCAGTAAGTTCCGCCTGATGCGGACTTTGACCAAGCTCCTCCTGGATGGTTTTTAATTGTTGATGTAGGAAATAATCCCGTTGTTGTTTGTCGATATCTCCACGTACCTTCATATCGATCTCGTCTTTCAACACCAGTACCTGCATCTCTCTCTGCATGTGCTGAAGGACTAGTCGGGCTTTATCATCAATACTGCCTAACTCCAGGATTGCCTGTTTCTCTGCCATGGTTATGGCCAGATTGGAAGCAATAAAGTCCAAAAGAAAAAGATCACTTTTAATGTTGCTCAGCATGACAGAAGCTTCCGAAGGTATATTCGGAGAAAGCTTGATAATCTGAGCTGCCAGGTCTCTTATAGTGACAATTAAGGCTCGAAATTCGTTGGCGTTACCGGGCAGAATGGTTTCCAATTCAGTGATTTGGCCTTCCATGTGAGGCTCTTCCTGAAGAATGCCATCCAGTGCAATACGGCGTTTTCCTTGTAAGATGGTGGTGGTAGTACCATCAGGCATTTTAAAAAGTTTCAGAATTTTGGCCACCGTTCCAATGTGAAATAGATCCTTAAAGGAAGGATCTTCCACGTTCATATTTTTTTGCGAAATAACAGCGAGGAATTTATCTCCCTCATACGCTTGCCGGACGGCTTTGATCGATTTGTCCCGACCGATCGTGATCGGTATAATGATACCCGGAAAAAGCACGGTGTTTTTTAGTGGTAAGAGGGGTATATTTTTTGGGATGGACAGATCTCCCAATTCTTCTTCCTGATCTTCATCGAGAGGCATGATTGGAAGCATCTCCCGATCATCCTGAACATTCTCTGCAAACTTAATCTTTTCAAACATATTAGTATTTCTCCTCATATAAGGTGGGAATATCAGACATTATGTCATAAAATCACCTTACAATTAATATAGCATCTACATGGTCAATCACTATGCCAGCCCTCTCTCCCTGCCAATATCACTGAATTGACGGCCGGACTATAGAAATAATTTCTAAATATGACCTGGAATTTGACAAAACGACAGTGCACGATTAGTAAATTTGCTGGGAATCGACCATTTCCTCTTCCAAAACCGCATCAGTCTCCCTGATCTCTCCTTTTATTTCATCCACTTCGACCTTAAGGTTTTCAATGATGAAATCTTGTCTTTCAGGAGTATTTTTACCCATATAGTACTCCAGAATAGCTTCCAGTTTGGTGTCTTCATGCAGTTGCACTTGCTCCAGACGGATGTTTTCTCCAATAAAATCTCCAAATTCATCCGGTGAGATTTCTCCCAGGCCCTTAAACCGGGTGATCTCTGCCTTACCTCTCAGTGCCGCGATGGCATCCTGCCTCTCTTTGTCCGAATAGCAGTAAAATGTCTGTTTTTTATCGCGCACCCGGAAAAGGGGAGTGTCCAGAATATAAAGATGTCCCTCTCTCACCAAATCGGGGAAAAACTGTAAAAAGAAGGTCAGCAAGAGCAGCCGGATGTGCATACCATCTACATCCGCATCGGTTGCAATGACTACCCGGTTGTAACGCAATGTATCCAAACCATCTTCGATATCCAGTGCGTGTTGAAGAAGATTTAACTCTTCGTTTTGATAAACGATTTTTTTTGTGAGTCCAAAACAATTTAAAGGTTTACCTCTTAGACTAAAAACAGCCTGGTGCTGCACATTACGTGCTTTGGTAATGGAACCACTGGCAGAGTCTCCTTCCGTAATAAAAATAGTTGATGCATACTTTTCCTCGGGTGTTACTTTGGGAGTATTCAGATGGATGCGACAGTCGCGCAATTTCTTATTGTGTACGTTGGCTTTTTTGGCCCGGTCATTTGCCAGTTTTTTAATTCCGGCAATTTCTTTTCTTTCACGCTCTGATTGCTGAATCCTGGATTTTAACTTAGTGGCAATGTCCGGTTCACGGTGCAGAAAATCATTAAGTTCTTTCTTAATAAAATTGCCCACGAAAGTTGCAATGGTAGGCCGGTCCGGTCCCATGATTAAAGAACCCAGTCGCGTTTTGGTCTGTGACTCAAAAATCGGTTCTTCAACCCGTAGGCTAATGGCGGCTATGATGGAACCTCGTATATCTTTTGAGTCATAGTTCTTATTGTAAAAATCCCTGATTGCTTTAACCACCGCATCTTTAAAGGCATTCAGATGAGTTCCACCTTGAGTAGTATATTGACCATTGACGAAAGTATGGTATTGCTCTCCATAGTGATTGCCGTGAGTGATCGCTATTTCGATGTCATCACCTTGAAGGTGAATGATGGGATACCGGATTACTTCATTTTTTGTTTTGTTTTCGAGAAGGTCAAACAAGCCTTTTTTGGAGGTGATCGTTTTTCCGTTGAACCGAATTTTCAGACCAGTATTGAGATAGGCATAGTTCCAGAGTTGTCTTTCAACCATATCCAGATTAAATCTGAATTTTCGAAAAACCGATTCATCCGGGGTAAATTTTACTTCGGTTCCATCGGGTTCTGTTGATTTGATAATTTTAGACTCAGCCGTCAAATCGCCCTTTTCAAATAATGCATGTTTACATTGACCTTCACGATAGGCTGCCACAAAAAACTGCTCGGATAATGCATTTACGGCTTTGGTGCCGACACCATTTAATCCAACGGATTTCTGAAAAGCACGTGAATCATATTTACCCCCGGTGTTCATAATGGATACACATTCAACTACCTTGCCCAAGGGGATTCCTCTCCCGTAGTCCCTTACTCGCACTGAGTAATCCTCAATTTCCACTTCGATTGTATTGCCATTTCCCATCACAAACTCATCGATGGTATTGTCTATGATTTCTTTGAGCAGGACATAGATTCCGTCATCCGGTGATGATCCGTCACCCAGCTTTCCAATGTACATACCCGGTCGTAACCGGATATGTTCTTTCCAGTCAAGTGACTTGATATTGTCCTCATCATAGGTGACTTTTAACATACGGTGGCATTGAGATTTTAAAGGGTGAAATATAATTAAAATTAATAATACGAATTGAATTAGTCGACTATTGACAAGAACCCGTATTGTATTACCAAAATTAAAACGTGATCAGCAACCGCTATGTTCATTCGAGATGTTGAGCTATCAACAAATTAGATAATGGATTCAGATAATGTCAGTCTTTGCGAGTCTCAGACGGAATCAGTGCAGTGGGGAACTGGGCACTTCCGTTATGAGTGTATTTGACCTTCGATTTGATCGGCATTTGAAAAGCATTCATAAAACTGGTGAGAAAGGCTGACAACTCAGCAGTGTCCTTGTTAATGGAATTAGGTTTCCGATAGTAGGAAATATACCGGATGCTCCCATCTTCATTCCAGAAGACTTTTAGCCAGATTTTTACGCCGTTCAGATCAAAGTCTATTTTGAGGGCATAATCTTCCATCTCGGCAATCATATACATCCATTTATCAAAGGCAAGTTTCATATCGTCATTACAGACGGTCAACAGGATGTCATGATAGATTTCGTACAAAAGACCATATTGCTCTTCGTACTCTCCTATCTGAAAGACTTTTGGCAGGGTCAATTCCCTGATCTGTGGTTCATCCATCATGGAAGTACCGGGGTTATTTTGACCAAGGCCGCTAAAAGCCTGGAAGACCAGCAATATCGGTATGTATATCTTCTTCACTTTGCTATTCACCTGAATTTTCAAATGTAACGAATTTCTGTGTACTTTATTCAAAACAGAAGTAAATACAATGTACCTAAGATTTAATACATTAAATATATTTTTAATATATCTTTGTCAGGGTTCAGGATTTATCCGAAAATATTGTGCCAAAAATAAAAATCTGATTCGGTATGACTTATGACATTGTTTGTATGGTTTTGATTCTGATGGCTTTTATCGGAGGTTTTCAGAAGGGGGTTGCTCGGATTTTCGGATTTCTGATTGCGATTTTCCTCGCCGCAGGTCTCACGATCTGGAGTGCACCCTATATCCTGGACTTTCTTGCCGATTCGATGAGTGATTGGTCAGCACCCATACCTGAATTGTTGTTGTTCCTTGAATTTTCACTATCAGTCTGGCTGTTGACTTCCCTTGCCAGTATGCTATGGAAACCGGTCACCAGAAGAAAGGAGAGCATCCCGCAAAATATTGGTGGCGGTTTAATACTGGCTTGCATCATGGTGTTCAGCATAGCGATCCTCAGCGGCTTTTTCGAACAAACAAAAGTGATCACCCAGGAGACAAAAGAACAAAGTATTGCGTACCAGATCCTCTCGCCAATTCGTGAGACCAGTAAGAAAATCTGGAGCAGCACATCCTTCAGGAACCGGTTGGTAGTTTTAAGGTGAGCATTGACCCCAGATTCTGATCGAGGAATACTTCCATGAAACTATCAGGTGAGGGCAGATTTTCCGAAAGTTTGGTTATCTCCTGATCAGAACAATCACACGGCACTGATCATTTGGCAGGCAAATGATGATTCACCGGAATTGGCAGAATCGGAAGAAGAAATATTCGGTCAGCTGCTAGGGGATTGTGTTGCTTCAGTTGCTGCCAATGAACTTGTGTCGCCCTTGCCTTCCGGTATATTCCAGGCATCGCAATCCATTTCTTTTGATGGAATGATTGAGTCCGGTAGTGAGGTTACCTTTGATGCCGGCCAAACAACGCTTCTTGGGCCTGGCTTTGAAGTTGAGGTGGGAGGGCTTTTGAATGTGCTGAATATAGGATGCCAATGATTTTAATTTAAGACTTCTATATACTTAGTGACAATTCCTTGATGATTATGGCCACAATAAGCTACTAAAGTTGATCTATGAGAAGATGAAATGCGAGACTACACTGCGCTTTAATTCGCAAGTGGTTACTTGCTCCAAATTCTCGTAGATGGCAAGTTACGCAAGCGACTAAAAGGACTTCCACAGGGAAGTCCTCTAATCGTAGAACCATGAATTCGAGATACAAAAGATGCTGCCCCAAAAGGTTTACAATAGCACATCATCGGAGTATTTTCCTCCTTGCCTGTCCTTAGTGGAGTGAAGGCGAATTCCGAGAACCTAAGCTGGCCAAAGAGTGAAAACCTTGTCTGCCGGCAGGCACCTCGACATGGCCTGGTATCCGTGCGGAGCAGGTCGTTGTCCCCCGTCTACGACCAGGGCGGCATTACCGCCAGGGATGCGACATCGAAGGGGTTGGCGTCCAAGCCTGCTCGATCATGATCACTTTGATGCAATGTTAAAGCATTGACGCAGTGTTGGTATTTGATGCTTGTCCGTCTGTCATGTTTTCTACTCTTAGACAGCTACAGGCATTGAAACGGTAATGGGTTCAAGCACGGTGTGCTTTTCTTTAGCAATTTTTTCCATTATCTCCGGATCACTCATAACGGCTTGCATCCCGTCCAAATCAAAAACCTCAGCAACTAAAACAATGGCATTTGGGTCATCCGCATCTCGAAAAGTTTGGAATCCGGATCCAAATTTTGAGAATAGTTTAACTCGATCTTGATGTCCTTCTAACCATGTATTGAAATCTCCTACTTTGTGGCGTATTACAACGGTCGTCATTTTTTTTAAATTTAGTATTTATGCTTACTCTATACAGTTTTCAGCATCCCTGTTTTACTCTCATTATTTAATTTTGTTTAAAGGCATTGCAATTTTTTGATTGCAGGTTGCATTGTCGGCGATAATTTCAAAAGATCAATCGAATGATCTTTCTGCATTGGGATGTGCCGTTTCCCGTAACCGACTAAGCTATGCACGCGCTGCTTCAGGCATTATTCCCAACTGCTTCATCATTGACATGGAATCCAATTCAACCCATTGATTCTTTAGTGCATCGTTTTCAATTTCAAAAATCTGAATAAATGTGAAATGAACGGTTTTTCCTGATGCAGGAATACCATTGAAGGTGTCAGTGTGCGTGCCGTGCCATGCACCTCACACTACAATCTTGTTCCCAATCTCCAGTATTTCTTCAAATTCATGATCCACATTCGAAAATGCATTATTAAAGGTTTTAGACATTCCTATGTGTTGTTCAGCATTCATTGGAAGGGGACTCATGGAAGAATGCATTTGATGGTGAGGTCCAAGCAGCTTTCTTGCTGTTTCAAAATCGTGGTTGTCTATCGCTTTAAAAAAGCCCACGACTACTTCTTTGTTTGTCATATCATTTTGCTTTTAGTTTTTTGATTAAAATATTCGTCGCTTCGCAACCGTCGAAGCGGATATTTTTGACAGGCCTCTATCAGCCAACCTTGTTAAGGAATCTCACCTTCGGCTGACCGATCACACCGGCACGCTGTATCTCCGCCTGCCTGTGAGGATCGCTCATTAAGGTTTCGTAGAGTTCAACATTAGGCGCTTCATAAATCATGGTTACTTCATTTGGATTGTCGGTGGTGGTGTAAACACCAATGAGTTTTGCCCCCGCCTTTTCAATGTTTGGCTGATCGGCATCGAATACTTTTTTCCATGCTGCAAAGTCGCTGACCTCATTTTGGATGATTGCTGTTAACATTTTTTTTACTTTTTAAATTTTTCCCTACTCATATGGCTTTTCAGGATACGCCCCGTTTTTTAATGGTCGCTGGTCTCCACTTTTGATTTCCATTATAATAATGTTGTGCGTTCTTGCTTCTATTCAGTTGGTTCGGTTTCATTACTACTTCATATTCCATTTGCGACGCTTTCACAGGATTGCACTTTGTCTTGTTTTAACCGGTCTTCGTGTACAGTAAAGGCTTGCATATTTTCTCCATATTAGCGAAACAAATGGCAGGTACTCACCTGCAGATGAGGGTAACCATAATTTTGGTTTCGGCGATGAATCTTCACGGTAAGTTGTTTTTGAGGTGTAAGAAAGGTGCTTGATCTAAATTGAGGGAATAAACCCAGACATCAATGATAAAGGTAGGTTTGGGCTGGATTTTACGCTATAAGAAAACGGTCATAAGTTGACACATTTCGGACATGAAGTTGATTTCCAGTGCTTTGTAGGCAATAACCTAAACTACATCACTCGGACTCACGCCTATTTCCTCCCGGAAGCATTTACTGAAATAAGATACATTGTTAAAACCTACCTGATAGCACACTTCGGATACATTCCCTGCATGTGATCTGAGTAATTCAAGTGCTTTTTTAAGGCGGAATGTTCTGATGTACTGGTTGGGAGATTGTCCGAAAACCGCTTTAAATTTTCTGCGCAACTGCCGTTCGCTCATGTTTACGGCATCAGCCAAGGACGAAACGTCCAGTCCAGGTTCAGCGATCTGTGTTTGAAGGGTATCCAGGATGGTTTGTACAAATTTGCTCTCGGTCTCATTGCGGTGGGGAATCTTTTCATGGTTGGATCCAAGTAACTGATATCGTTTTTGCAGAGATTTTCTTCTCTCAATCAACATTTGCGTACGAAGCAATAGCTCCCGGCTTTTGAATGGCTTGGTAATATAGGCATCCGCTCCTGCCGTATACCCCTCGAGCTTGTCTTCCTGCGCTGATTTGGCCGTGAGCATCAATACCGGAATATGAGAGGTCAATGCATCATGTGTAAGTTCATGGCAGACCTCATATCCATTCATACCCGGCATCATCACATCTGTAATGATCAAATCGGGAATCAGTTCTTTGGCTTTTGTTATTCCCATAATCCCATTCTCTGCCTCCATGGTGATAAAGTTTGGGGTTAAAACCTGGGTTATCAAGGTGCGTACATCTGCATTATCTTCTATGACCAGAATTACATCTTTCTCTCCATCAGGTACATGTTCACCGGGTTGCATCACTGTTTCTTCCTTATCTTGACTTCTACCTGCTTCCACCGATCGTTGGCTGATGATTTCTATACCGCTGCGCTCGATATGCATGAGGTACAAAGGTAAGCTTACCCGGAAAGTGGCACCTTCTCCTATCAAACTTTCCACCTCAATGCTGCCTTTATGCAGATCAACAAGCTCCTTGACAACTGCCAGACCGATCCCGGTACCGGTAATTTGCTGATCATAGGTATTCTCAATACGGTAATAGCGATTGAAAATTTGATTGAGGTGAGTATCGGCTATGCCCGGACCCGTATCTTTAATAGAAAATGTAAATGGTACTTTAAGGTCATCAGCTTTTTCAAATTTGGGTATATCCTCAATGGTTAATGATACCTCATCCCCGTCAGATGCGTATTTTATGGCATTAGACAGGAGGTTATTCAGGATATTTTCTATTTTTTGATGATCAAAATATCCGATGGCGACCCTGAGTTCCGATGAAATCGATAACTGCATATTTCGTGATTCTGCCATAGATTGGTATGACATGACCCCTCCCCGCAGAAAGGCTATCAGATCTCCCTTCTCTTCTTTCAATTTTTCCTTCCCCATCTCCAATTTAGACAGATCCAGAATCTGATTCACCATGGTTACCAGTTGATTTACGTGGCGCTCCACCATCGTGAGTGTTTTCTGATCACCAACATCCTGCAACGATAATTTTAACCTTTCAATGGGCCCCAAAATCAATGTCAGGGGGGTGCGTAATTCATGGGAAATATTGGTGAAAAATCTGCTTTTGAGTTGGTCCAATTCCTGTAGCTTCCTTTTTTCAACCGTCTCGAGAGCCAACTGATGTTTTAGCCTCGTTCTTTTCAATTGATAATTGACAATGGTATAGAGAATGGATAAAAACAAAAGAAAATAAATCAACTTTGCCCACCAGGTCAGCCAGAATGGAGGGGTAATGATCATATTGATAAAAGTTCCGGTTTCGTTCCATACCCCATCATTATTAGAACCTGTGACATGGAATGTATAACTCCCTGCTGGCAGATTGGTATAGGTAGCCGTTCTTCTGGTACCTGCCTCTATCCAGCTATTGTCCCATCCTTCCAGCTTATATTTAAAACGATTTTTATCCGGGGCTGTAAAATCCATCGCCGCAAAGGAAAAAGTGATAATGTCATCTTTATACGTAAGTGTGAGTTCTTTTTGTTCACTGATACTTTGCCTGAGTATGGCCGTAGGGTCTCCCGGGAGAATTTTTTGTGTCCCCAATTCTAATGCGGTGATCAGTATATTCGGAATATGATCATTGTCAGCTAACTGTTTAGGATATAAGTAATTAAGACCGGTGATACCTCCGAAAAATAGTTCACCATCCTCGCTTTTATGATAGGCGCCTGAGTTAAATTCATTACTTTGTAGCCCATCCTTCACATCGAAGTTTTTAAAAGTAAATGAAACCGGATCGAAACGGGATAAGCCCTTGTTGGTACTCATCCAAAGTTGTGCTTCCTGATCTGCCAGCACACTGTAAACCACATTATCAGGCAAACCATCATTGGTGGTAATACGTTGGCTCTTTTTTGTAGCAATATCGAATTTGTTGAGGCCACCTCCGGCTGTGCCCAGCCATAAATATTTGTCAGGCTCAACCGGATCAGGACATATAGAGCGAATCACATTGCTGCTGAGGGTTTGTTTGTCTTGCGGGTCATGGTGGTAGGCAGTAAATAATCGGGAAGAGGGATCAAAGTGTAATAATCCATTTTCACTATTCATCCAGAATTTTCCTTCCCCGTCTTCCACGATCCGTACGAATGACGGTTCGAGGCCAGTGAAGTTACTGCATTTTATCGATGAAAACTGCCCGCTCTCCTGATCTAGTAAGGCAATATAGTTGGCGGTGATGGCCCATATCCTGTGCTGTTTGTCTTCATACACATGGTAAACAGTTTTTTCAGGTAAAGTAGTGCTATCACCCTGAATAGGTTTGTATTGAATCACCGTACTATCGCTCCATCTATGCTGGTACAATCCTTCAATAGAAGCAAACCAAAGCCAGCCTTCATGATCTTGCATGATCGACCATATTTCGGTGTTGCCCATGGCTTCCGGGAGGTTCGAACTTGCCTCAAAACTGACAATTTTACCTGTTTCCCGCTCCCACCGATACAGCACTCTGGCGCTGATCCATACATTATCATCCTTATCTTTATAGATGGCACGGATTGAAAAATCATTCAGCCTTGACATTTCGGGCAATTGATGGATAAAAGTTTTGATACCCGTATGCTTGCTATCAAATATATTGATACCATATCCATTGGTTCCAAACCATATTTGTCCCGATTGATCTATGGTGCTTGCTAAAATTCCTGTTCCATGAAAACCATTTCGTTCCTGAGGTCTCGAGTAGAAATAGTCATACTGCTCTGTTACAGGATCGAACCGCATTAACTCATCACCCGAACCCACCCATAATTTGCCGTTTCCCGGATCGGTTAAGATATTGTGAACTCTACCCCACCCATATCGATATTCTTCATAATGATTGGGATAGAATTGGTAGCTACCTGTATTTTTTTCAAAGTAGCAAATACCGGAACCATTGCCCAGCCATAAAAAATTCGGATCTGGGCTGTTTGTAATGTAGGTGACACTGCTGTCCAATTCTGTCTTAAATAATGCAGGATTGCGGGTATAGATGGTATATCTTGAAATTTCATCACCTGAAATATCAAATTGGAACAATCCTGATTGATCCCCTACCCAAAGATGTTCCTCATCAGGATACAAAGAGGTGATACCTTGGAAGGCTTTAGCTACTAAAACAGGATGATGCACATCGATGGTATCATTTACTAGTGGAAGTTTTACTAAATATTTTTCTTTAATCGCCACCCAGATATTGCCATATTTATCCTGGTTAATGCTTGAAACCGGCACATTGGGGTTTTCTTCCGTAACAAATTCCTGAAAGTAAAGAGATTGAAATGATTCCGTTTGTCTATCGTATATATTCAATCCATTTTTGGTACCAATCCAAAGTTGATGACTACTATCTTCAAAAATTTCAAGAACAAAATTGTTGCTTAAGGAGCTTGCCTCACCGGGGGTATGCTGAAATACTTTAAATTCATAGCCATCATATCTGTTCAACCCATCTTTTGTGCCCAACCAAAAAAAACCCAATTGATCTTGCTGTATTGCTTGTATTGCATTCTGGGAAAGCCCGTCGTCAATCGTTAAATGGCGAAAACGCTCCTGAGGGGATGGGGTTTGACCTGATGCTGATACCCAATTTAAGAAGGAGAATAAGAGAATTATTGACCTACTTATCTTCACCCACAAGATTTTTAGCATAAGGAGCTAATTTATATTTCTTATTAAAATTGCTACTATATGTGAGTATATGTGCGACCGCTTTGGGAGCATTATCGTATATACCTTGTTGAACTAAATCGCCTATTGGCGATGGCTGGCTCTATTGCAGATCATTTCGGAACTCAAGAGCTTTTGTACACTAAGATTCAGAGTTATGAAAAATGCAAGATGAAAAAGCCAGACCATCCTCGATAGAGCAAAGCTTGAAGTTAGCGGTTTTCAGTCGATGTATGAGCGATTGGAAAGAAAGTTGTTTTGGATGGATTAGCCGAGTCTACCCTTAACAACGATGGTAGGCTCTTCTCACCAGCCACCAGCCATCCAGGAGCTATTTTAAACTACCCACTATGGGTTGAGATTTCCATTCCGGGTCTTTGAAATAGAAAGATAGAGTGTTGCGATTACCTGGTTTGAAACGCCATAGTCCCTTTTCCTCGGTGTTCTCTCTAGAGAAATCTGGAGCTGAAGATCTTCGTATTCAAGCCTTATTTCAAGATCTGGTGCTTCTTTTGTTGATTTCTTTGACCATATTCAGTTGTTAGAAGAAGTAGGATTAAAAATACTCCCTTTTTAACGTCACGGAGTTCCATTTATGATGGTGGTTTAAAATTCATGAAGATTTCTTTATCCTCTTAATAGCTTTTGGTCAGGATTGAGGGTTATCCAAGATTGCAAGTAACGGGAGTCCGTGCATTAACATGGTACCATAAGATACTTCAAAATCCATTGGTCTTGTGCTGCACCACCCAGCCTCCACTTTCCGCTAAATATAAGGTTTGCCATGGACAATTCTTGATGCCATTAGAAAATGTCGCACCCCGGCTCTTGGTGGGTATTTATACCAATGTAGTCAATGTGGGTATCTACATAAACGGTACAACAGTTGCCGAAATCGACATTGCCCAACTTGCCAAAATACCCAAAAAGAAAAGTGGGTTTTGGCAAGACAGGCATCACTCATTGATACCCGATACTACCATTTGGTTTTCACCATCCCTGCTGAGTTAAATCAATTTTGTCTGGTATACCCACGTCCAATGTATTCCATCCTATTCCAGAGTGCCTGGCAAACTCTTGACTGTTTTGGGTGGAATCCAAAGTACCTAGGGGCACAAATGGGTGCCACTATGGTACTTCATACTTGGGGACAGAACCTAAGCTTACATCCCCATGTCCATTGCATAGTACCTGGTGGAGGCGTCACTGCAAAAAATCAGTGGAAAAATGCTAAAGCAAAAGGAAAGTTCCTCTTTCCCGTCAAGGCAATGAGCATGGTGTTCAGAGGTAAGTTCATGGCACAATTCAAGGCAAACATGAACCTCCAGGGATTAGATATTCCCCCAACACTTATCTCTAAATTATATCGAAATAAATGGGTTGTCTTTGCTAAATCACCGTTTGCCGGGCCTAAGGGTGTCATCGAATATTTAGGGAGGTATTCTCATAAAACTGCCATTAGTAATTACCGGCTCAAATCCATCGCTCCAGACAAAATTCTGTTTAATTATTAAGACTACAAGCATGGTGGTGCCCAAAAAGTAATGTCGCTTGATCCACAAGAATTCGTCCGTCGATTTTCTTTACATCTTCTCCCCAGAGGATTCACTAAAATCAGACACTACGGATTACTATCCAGCAAAGTAAAACCCCTCATATTTACGGATAATAAAACTCAAAATACCGTAAAACTTGACTGGGTAGCCTTCTGGAAACAAAAAGGATTAAATATCGAGATCTGTCCTGGGTGCAAGAAGCCAACTCTAATGCTCATTGGAGAAATTCCAAAAAGGGGCCCGCCAGCAATATTTATTTCCAAAAATATATTAACACCCTAATCTAATTGTTTGAGCATGCTTAGACCTGAAATCATATTGACCCAAACCTCCAGTATCGAAAGAATCCACCCCACCGATACTAAATATTATGATCCAGTATTGCCCAATTCAAGTCCCGCACGTACAATTTCCCATAAGCGAAGTCATCTCATTACTTAGATTCCCCCCGTAGAGTCACCAAATATTATTTCGTTCTTGTCTAGCTTATCAGCTGGCGATACAGTTCAACACAGGATTCAAACTGGGTCCTGCGGACCGCTTGAATCCTTATTTATTGTGTGCTGTGTTCATTTTTTCTTCTTTGTTATCCAAAATCTACACTCTCCAGATTTAGATTTAATTTGTTCACTTTCTTTAAATTTATCGTCTCTGTAGAATGTTTCTACCAATTCAAAATCATTTTTATTTAACAGTTTATTTATTTCATCTTGGTTCGGGATATGGATAAATATTTCTCTTGATTCATTTTTGGATTTAGTAATCAAATCTCCAAATTCAAACAAAGTTGGATTTTGATTTCCTAAATCCCATTTTTGTTTTTCCTCTTTCCAAAAATAAAAATATTGCTCTTCTCTTTCCCTATCATGAGTAGTGAAAATAAATTTTCCAGATTTTTTCAATACTCGGTTTATTTCGTTTAGTGCTTTATTTCGATTTGTTGAATTTGGAATTGACATCAATCCATTAAAAGAGAAAATTACTACATCAAATGTAGAATCTAAAAATTTTAATTTCGTGGCATCTCCAACTTTGAATTTTATCTCTGAATTAAAATGCACATTTAATCCTTTGGCTATCTGAATCATTTCTGGAGTTAAATCAATTCCAATTATATCTGTATAGCCTAAATTGTTTAATGGAAAAGTTGTTCTTCCTGTCCCACACCCTAAATCAAGAATCTTATCTTTTTGGTTCAAATACTTTTGGAAAACATATTTTTCAGAATCCCAAAGTCCAATTTCTTTTGTCAAAGTTGTATAGCTTTCTAAGCCACTTCGATATTGGCTCTTGATAAATTCTGATTCAATTTTTTGCATTTCTTTTGTTTTTTTAATCATAGCACACAACTCTCTTATATATGATACAATCTTGTATCAGCACTGCGCTTTTTTTACTTTCTAAGATACGGATACTTCACGGAAATCGGAGATATTGTCAGGGGGATATTGTTGGAAGCTGGCTTTTTCGCATTCCGGAAAAACGATAGACTGCATTGTACTAGAATCCAGGATCCTTAATCAGGATTGTTCACTTCTCCACCCAACTCGCTCTGCAGCGTAGCCCAATGTGCATCCTTGAGGTCCTAAAGACCGTTCTGGGTGATGGCACTGATGAATACCGGATTCCAGACAGAAGGAAGATCCCGGCACAATAGTCCCTTCAGTTCTTCATCGATCAG